>JBDSSR010000162.1:0-5666 GCA_039928675.1 Sphingomicrobium sp.
CCCGGGGGGTGGAGGCGCATGATCCGCTCATTGTCCTCGCGCCACTTCTTTTCCATCTCCTCAAGCTCGGCGTCGCGAACCATGTTCTCGATGCCGGCGGTGAAATGGCGGGCCATGCCGCGCATCCGCCCGACCCAATAGCCGACGGTACGCATGACTCGTGGCAAATCCTTGGGACCAATGAAGATCAGCGCGAGGATCGCGACGACCGCTAGCTCCGAGGAATCGACTCCGAACATTCGGGACCGCCGACGCGCTTAGCGGGCTTGGTCGTCTCGCGGCGGGGGAGCGGCCGGATCCCCGGCGCGCGGCGTGACGTCGATTGGCTCGCCCGGCCGGTCCGGCTCGCGGGACAGCTGTCGTGGCGGGTCAGCGCGGCGCTGGTCGTCATAGCGCGCCCGCTTTTCGTCGTCCTCGTCGGCCATTCCGTGTTTGAAGCTTTTGAGCCCCTTGGCGACGTCGCCCATCATCGAGGAAAACCGGTTTCCGCCGAACAACAGCAGGACGAATAACGCCAGGATCAGCAGATGCCAGATGCTTAGACCGCCCATGAACTCAACTCCTTTGGAACGGCTATCTAGTCCGCCTCGTCCGCGCTTTCCAGTTGCAACTGGAACAGCGCCTCATCGAGCGGGTCGAGCAGGCCCGCGGCCTTGAGGTCGTCGATCCCGGGCAAGTCGCGGCGCGAGCCAAGACCGAAATGGGACAGGAACTCGGGCGTGGTCGCGTACAGCAGCGGCCTGCCGGGGCCCTCCCTGCGCCCGGCAGGCCTGACCCAGTTCGCCTCCATCAGCACGTCGATCGTGCCCTTGGAAATCTGGACTCCGCGAATCGCTTCGATCTCGGCCCGGCTGACAGGCTCGTGATAGGCGATGATCACCAGCGTCTCGGTCGCCGCTCGCGACAGCCGCCGTGCTTCCTCCCGGGTTCGGCGAAGCAGATGGGCAAGATCGGGCGCAGTCTGGAAATGCCATCGCCCACCGCGTTCGACGAGGTCTATCCCACGGCCGCGGTAATGCACTGCAAGCTCGCCAAGCGCGGTTGCAACATCGCCTTCACCGACATGAAGACCGATCTCCTCGATCGTCAGCGGGTCCGCCGAAGCAAACAGCGTGGCTTCTATTGCGCGCACCAGTTCGTCCATCAGGCCGCCTTCCTCAGGCTGATTGGAGCGAAGGCCTCGATCTGTTGAAAATCGAGCCGGCCGCGTCTCGCCAGTTCCAGCATTGCAAGAAAGCTCGACGCCAATGCCGACTTGCGGAACTGCCCGTCCTCGGTCGCCGGAAGAAAGCTTTCGAGAAGCGTCCAGTCGACCGCCGAGCCAATCATTCGAGCGACTCGGTCGATCGCCTCCTCAAGCGTCATGACCGCTCTTGCTGGGATCACATGAAAGGCCGGCTGGGTTCGCGCCCGCACCGCCCCATAGGCCGCGAACAGGTCGAAATCCCGCACCTGCCAGGCCGAGCGCCGAACCAGCCGCAAGCCTTCCGGAGCGCCGCGCACAAAGACGTCGCGGCCAAGCCGGTCGCGGCCAAGCAGCCGCGCTCCCGCCTCGCGCATCGCGCCGAGGCGCTGGAGCCGCAGTTGCAACCGAAGTGCAATGTCCTCGGGGCTTGGATCCTGGTCGGGATCCTTGGGTAAAAGCAGACAGGATTTGAGGTAGGCGAGCCATGCCGCCATCACCAGATAGTCGGCGGCGATCTCCAGCTTGAGAGCGCGCGCCTCGCCAAGGTAAGCGAGATATTGCTCGACCAGATCGAGAATCGAAATCTGGGCGAGATCGACCTTTTGGACGCGCGCCAGACTCAGCAGCAAATCGAGCGGGCCCTCCCAGCCGTCGAGGCTGAGGTTCAGCGCGTCGGACTGGCGCAGCGGGAGTGCGTCGAAATCCTCATCCACGCACCGCAAATACACCACAACTGGTGTCAGTGCGAAGTGGGGGGCACGAAATATCGTGGATAACTAGACGAGCGCGAGCAGCTCGTCGCGCTTTGCCTCAGCCTGCGCGATGTCGAGATCGTCGACGACGCGCCGACTGCCGGCCATCGCTTGCTCAAGCCGACGTGCGCCTTGCTCCGAAAGTTCGCCGAGCACCTCGGCGATGGCGATATTGTCGGCAAGCACCCCATTGCACGGAAGAGCGACGTCGCAGCCGGCATCGACGCACGCCGCGGCACGCTCAGGCAGGGTTCCGCTCAGCGCGTTCATGTTGCTGTCGTCGCTCATCAGGAAGCCATCGAAGCCGATTCGCCGGCGGACGATCTGCTCGATCACTGTTCGCGACTGACTTGCCGGATGGTCCGCGTCCCACGCGGTGTAAACGACGTGCGCCATCATCCCCATCGGTGCTGAAGCAAGCCGCTCGAACGGCTCCAGGTCGGTGTCGAGCTCCTCGGCGCTTGCGGTCACGATTGGCAGTTCATGATGGCTGTCGACCATTGCCCGGCCATGGCCCGGCATATGTTTGACGATCCCGACCACTCCGGCCGAAGCGAGGCCGTCGAGAACCGCACGGCCGAGCGCTGCTACCTGCATCGGCTCATTGCCCAGTGCCCGGTCACCGATGATGTCGCTTGCCCCGGGCTGGCGAACGTCGAGCAGCGGCAGAGCATCGACGTTGACCCCGACCGAGCGCAAAACAAGTCCGATCGCGCGAGCATTGCAGCGCACCGCTTCGATCGCGGACGAGGGCGCCCCCCGATAGAGGTCGGCGAAGCGTTCGGCAGCAGGAAATGCCGGCCATACGGGCGGCCGCAGCCGGGCCACTCGTCCGCCTTCCTGGTCAATCAGGATCGCCACATCATCGCGGCCGGAAATTTCTTTGAGCGAATCAGTCAGTGCAAGCAGTTGATCCTGGCTCTCGCAATTGCGGCGGAACAGGATGAAGCCGGCCGGATCGCAATCTCGAAAGAAGGCCCGCTCGTCGTCGGTCAGAGAGAAACCGGCCAAGCCGAAAATCGCGGCCTTCATTGCATCAGTGCGCCAGGAAACAGTTTTCGCCGGCGGCCTTGAGCGTCTGGCACGCCTGCCTGGCCTCGGCCGGCGAAGACGCGCCTGCGCGCAACCGAATCCCGCCAGTGAACGGAACGATCATCTTGCCCATCGCCGCGACCGCCGGAAAGCGTGCGGAAAGCGCCGTCCACGCCCGCTCGGCCTGCGCCTGGTTGGCGAAGGCTCCAAGCTGGACCACCGTGCCGGTAGCGGCGGCCTGAATCTCGGCCGGCTTTGGCTCGGGCTTCGGCGCGGGCGGCTTGGGTGCGGCCAGCTTTGTCTCAGATGGCGCGATCACTTTGCTTTCGGCCGGAGCGCCTGGCGTCGGCTGCGCGGCTGGGCGCTTGGCAATCGCGGTTTCGGGCAAGGCGTTAAAGTCGAGCTTGGAATCCTTGTCCTCGCCCGCGCTGGTTTCGAACGCGGTCTGGCTTTCGCCCGCAACGTCGAGCCCGCCGGGATCGGCCGGCTTGATCTTGTAGGGCCGCGCGTCGGCATGAATCGGCTGCGGCTGCCCGTCGCCGCCCGACGAGTCGCGGCCGAGCCAGAAGAAAGTGCCGGCGACCAGAACCCCGGCGAGCAGCACCAGTGCAACCGCCGCAAGCATTTTTCGCGCGGACACGCCACGCGGTTCGTCCTCGTCCTCCACCGCCTGAAGCCAGGGCAGCTGCTCGTCGTACCCCTCGCTCACCGTTCGACTCCCCCCGGTTGCCACGGCAGGCTAACCACCGCGCAGCTCATGCCGATCTTGTCCATGCGCTGGCGAAGCACTTGGCCATCCGGTCGGGCCCCTCGGCAAGTCCCGCGTGGCCCATGGTCAGCGCATCTCCTCGGTCGCAGCGACCCCCATCAAGCCCAGGCCGCTCCTGATGATCTGCCCGACCCCGATCGCCAATTCCAGCCGGGCGCGAGAAAGTTGTGGATTGTTTTCAATGAGAAAGCGACGTTCCGGATCGTCGTTCCCTCGGTTCCAAAGGGCGTGGAACTCGGCTGCGAGGTCGCCGAGGTAAAAGGCAATCCGGTGCGGCTCGTGGGCCATCGCCGCACTTTCGACGGTCCGGGGATATTGCGCCGCGCGCCTCACCAGCCCCAGCTCCTCATCGTCGAGCAACGCCAGATCGGCCCCGCTTTCGAGCGATACCCCGGCGACAGCCGCCTTGCGTTTAAGCGAGCCGATCCGAGCGTGGGCATATTGGACGTAGAATACCGGATTGTCCTTCGACGCTTCGACGACCTTGGTGAAGTCGAAGTCCAGCGGGGTGTCGGCGCGCTTGGTCAGCATCATGAACCGGACGACGTCCTTGCCGACTTCCTCGACCACCTCGGCAAGGGTGATGAAATCGCCTGAACGCTTGCTCATCTTGACCGGCTCGCCGCCCCGGAACAGCCGCACCATATTGATCAGCTTGACGTCCAGATCGACCTTGCCGTCGGTCAGCGCGGTGACTGCCGCCTGGACTCGCTTGACCGTCCCGGCGTGGTCGGCGCCCCAGATGTTGACCAGATGATCGGCACCTTGCGCCTTTTGCCGGTGATAGGCCGCGTCGGCTCCGAAATAGGTCCAGCTTCCGTCGGACTTTTTCATCGGCCGGTCCTGGTCGTCGCCGAATTGGGTCGAACGGAATAGCGTCAGCTCGACCGGTTCCCATTCGTCACCGGGGTCGAGGCTCTTGGGCCGCTCGAGCACGCCTTCAAACACCAGGCCTCTGGCGCGCAATTCGGTCATCGCGGCGTCGACTGCACCGCTGCTCTGAAGCGCGGCTTCGGACGAAAACAGGTCGTGATGAATTCCGAGCAGAGCGAGGTCATGGCGGATAAGCTCGATCATCGCTGTGATCGCCGCATCGCGAAACAGCCCCAGCCATTGGTCCTCCGGGGCGGTTGCAAAGCGGTCGCCATGCTCGGCTGCAAGCAGCGCTCCGACCGGTTTGAGATAGTCGCCGGGGTAGAAGCCCTCGCCGATCTCGATGTTCTGCCCGAGCGCTTCGAGGTAGCGCAGGTGGACCGAGCGGGCGAGCGTATCGACCTGAGCTCCGGCATCGTTGACGTAATATTCCTTGGTCACCCGGAAACCCGCGGCCTCGAGCAGCCGCGCGAGGCTGTCGCCGACGACTGCTCCGCGGCAATGCCCCATGTGCAGCGGGCCGGTTGGGTTGGCGGAGACATATTCGACATTGACCCGCTCGTTCGCGCCGACGTTCGAAAGGCCGTATTCGTCGCCCTGGACCACGATCGCCCGAAGCTCATCGCGCCAGGCGTCGGGATTCAACCGCCAGTTGATGAAGCCGGGGCCGGCGATCTCGACCGATGTGACCGGCTCGAGCGCCTCGAGCCCGGGCTTGATCAGCTCGGCAAGCGCGCCCGGATTGGTCGACGCAGCCTTGGCAAGGACCATCGCCGCGTTGGTCGCAAGGTCGCCGTGGGACGGATCGCGCGGCGGTTCGACGGTAACGCTTGTACGGTCGAGCCCGGCGGGCAACGCGCCCTCGGCAACAAGCGCGTCGAGCACTTCGTCGAGAAGCGCGGCATATTGGGCGTATAAGGACATCGCCGCGGCTCTAACGCGCGTGACCGCCGCCGTCACGCCTGCGGCGCCAAAGATGACGTTCAATCGCCTCGGCGCTGCTTCTAACCGAGTCGCACAACTGCTATCCGGCGCCTTGGGCTAAGAGGGGGGA
>JBDSSR010000163.1:0-2008 GCA_039928675.1 Sphingomicrobium sp.
CTGTCCCGCCTGTCTCCCCTATCCGGCGTGTCCGGCGTATCCGGCATGTCCGGCGCATCGATTGCCCGCTCGGCAAGCAAGCGCCGACCTTTCCCGACCATCCTCATCTCCACCCTCGATTCGCCCCTACTTGCCATAAAGGAGAATATGTAGGACAGTAAGAATACCGGTTTGGTTCATTTTGCTTGGGGATTGGCGATGATCACGCGTATCAGGGAAGTCCGGCGAGCGCGGGGGATGACTCTCGACGACGTTGCCCGCCAATGCCAGCCGGCGACCACTCCACAGACCATCGGCCGGCTTGAGACGGGCACCCGAACGGTGTCGGTCGGCTGGCTCAACCGGATTGCAAAGGCGCTCGGGGTCGAAGCTCAGGATCTCGTCGCCGCCGGCCAGGTCGCGCAAGTCCCGGTCGCTGCCGTCCTCGGATCGGGCGGAGCGATGGCGCCGCGCAAGAGCGCGATCGTGGTTCCGCCGCGAATTGATGAAAATTATGTTGCAGTAGTCGTGTCATCGGGCGTCGGCGATTACCGCTCGGGCGATGAAATCTGGTGCGAAAGCGTCCAGCCAGGCGATTATGCGCGCGCGCTCAATCGCGATGTGCTCGTTCCCCGTCCGGCTGGCCGTTTTCTGTTCGGCCGGTTGATCAATCGCGACGACGACAAGCTGCAGATCCTTCCGTTCGGCGCCGGCGCGCGCCAGCAGATCATCGCCAATCCGCCATGGCTTGGAATCGCCACCAGGCTGGTTCGAAACCTCTGACGCCCGATGGCTAGACAATGCCGCAAGGCCAATGTCGTAAAGGTGGTGGGCGCTGACGGGCTCGAACCGCCGACCCTCTCGGTGTAAACGAGATGCTCTACCAACTGAGCTAAGCGCCCGCCCGGCACCGCAATGGCGTCACCCTCGCTCCGGTGCAAGCTACCGCTCAACATCGGCAGTCATCGGCACCGCTCGGCAGTGCTCGGCGCCGCTCGGCACCGGCGTCGTCAGCTCACCGCGATCGGGCCGACCTCGGCAAAATAGCGGCGAAGCGCGTGGCTCGTTTCTGGTGCCAGTTCGACGAAAACCCGCCGCCCGTCGAGAGGGTCTGCGCGACGCACGAACAGCCCCTGGCTGACCAGGGTCTTGAGCCACCGAAGCGCCGTCGTGGCCGGAACTGCAGCAGCAATGCACAGGCTCGAAACCGGCACGCGCAAGTGCGACAGCTCGGCCTGCAGTAAATCAAGCAGCATGTCCCAGGCCGGATCGGCGAACAGTTCTTCGGGAAAAAATCGGCTGCGGAGTCGGCGCGCCCGGATGACCAGCCGGACCGTGTCGGGGGAAATCGGCGGCAGCTCGTCGATCCGCAGTGGTTCGATCGCCGGCAGGGGCGCTGGCCCAGGTCCCGAGGACAACCGCGCAAGGGTCGATGCAATCCGGCTGACTTCCTCGCTCAACTGGCGCAGCCGGTCGCCGCTTCTGTCGGCGGCAATGTCCGAAACCCTGACCGGCAGGCTGCGAACCGACGTCGCGATTGCAAGTGCCGCGGCACGCTCGGAATCGTCGGCGTCGACGACCAGTTCGACCGGCCGCTCGCCGATCATTGCGCTCAGCGGGTCGAGCAGAGCGGCCCGCGCTGAGACCACCGCCGCGTAACGACCATCGGCCGCATCGCCCGCGATCCGCTCGATAAGCGCGTCCATGTCTGGGCCGCAGTCGTCGTCGAGTTCGACCCACACCGCGGTTGCCGACGCCTGGAGCGCGATCCGTTCACCAGCAGCGGCAATCGGCAGGCTTGCCCCGATTCGCAGCCCTGAAGCCTCAATGGTCCGCCGCGCTCGCGACATTGCAGCGTCGCTGCTGGCCGCGATCAGAACGGGCGGCTGGTCGGAATAAGCCGGATCCTGTTGGTCCCTGTGAATCAAGTCCATTGGTCACCTCACGCGCAATGATGAGACCGAGCGGAGCTAGATAACGCGCAATGTGGACAAAAGTCAGTCGGTTTTCGAGTCCACAATGGAGGTTT
>JBDSSR010000164.1:0-9439 GCA_039928675.1 Sphingomicrobium sp.
AGGCGCTCGCCGTCCTTCAACAACACCGTCTCGGCAAGTTCAATGCGACCCTGAAGCTCGCGAATCCGGCCGAGCAGCCGCTGATATTCGCCCGCCTCGGCGGACGACACTTCGTCCTCGCCCTGGATCAGCGGGTCGAGCTCGGCAGCGAGCTGATGGAGCTGAACGACATCAATCTGAAGCTGGGGCGGGAAGAAATAGAGCACTGCGTAGCGGCGCATCGCCTGGGGACTGATGTGGTCGGCGACATCGAGCGAACGGGCGTTGTTCCAGGCGTCGGTCAGAAACACTTCGAGCGGCGGCGTGTATTCGGAAACCGGGGCTAGCAGGTGGCTGTGGCGAGCCCTCCGGACATCGGTCCCGATCGCGTCGAGCTGGCCCCGCAGGCACCCGTGGACCGTCAGCCAGCGATAGGCGCTGACCTCGTTGCTGTGGACTTCGCCATCCAGTTGTTTGGTCGTGTCACTGGCTTTTTGATGCCAGCGGATCTGCTCGACGATATGTTCGCTGCCAAGGGCGAGAAGAACTCCAAGGACCACGATCACGACTTCAAGGATGAAGTCGCCCGGCCCCATGTCCGGAATCGGCACGCGCAATCGCATTGTCGGCTCGCCGTCAGTAAGGATGGCGGTCCGGTTTATTGGACCAGGCCTCGCACGCCTTCAGCGCATATTCCCGCTCGAAATCGGGATGGCATTCAATCGCCTTGCGCTCTTTCCAAGGGCGCTGGAAATCCTCGTACTGGAACTGGTCGTCAAAGCCGATCTTGCTCGTGTCCTCCAGCCTGGTGCCGAAATAGACGCGATCGATACGCGCCCAATAGATTGCGCTCATGCACATCGGGCAGGGCGCTCCGTTGACATAGAGTTCGCAGCCCTTGAGCATCTCGGCACGCTCGGGAACGAGGTCGGGCGAGCCTTCGGGGCGGGGAATCATTTTCAGGACGCCGTCGAAGCTGTCCGATCCCAGCAAGGCCTTGCTGTTGAGGCGGCCGCAGGCGTCCATGATCGCGGTGACTTCGGCGTGAAACACCGGAATGCCCGTCAGCAATACCCGATTCTGTCCGCGCCCGATGACCTTGCCGTCCTTGACGATGACCGCGCCGAACGGGCCACCCCAGCCCTTTTCAACCGATTCGATCGCAAGCTGCGTCGCTTCGTGCATGAACTTCTTGCGATCTTCGGTTTCGTTTGCTTCCGCGCCCATGACTTGCCCCTCTTTGTTGAGAGTGAATGAGACCACATTGGAGGCGCCTTGGCTACAACAGATGCCAAAGCGCGGCGACTTCCATTGCGAACAGAATGGCAATGGTCGCCGTCCCCGCCAGTTCGACCGTCGCTTTCGATTCCCCCGGGGCCGGGAACAGCCACCATTTGAACGCCTTGATGAACAGCGGCATCGTCGCCCAGGTCGTCAATGCGACGCTGATGACATTGCCGATGAACATCGACAGCGATGAATTGAGACCGGACAGTTGCGGGCTCAGGAACCGGGCTTCGAGCATGACGATCGGGAAAAGACCGAGCAGCACCAGCATCGCTGCTTTCCAGTTGGGCGGGCCCTTGCCGGTGTTCGGATCAGCCGAGAACCAGCCGGGAAAGGACGTATCTACGCGCTGCAGATGAGCATAATCGACCAGTGGCTCGGCTTCGCGGAGGAGCGCCGCGCGATCGTCCGACTTGAGCCAGCCGTCGAGGTCCTGTTCGTTTCGGAAGCGCATCAGCGTGGTCCAGCCGAGTTCCCCCGCCATCGGCGGCTGGACGAACGAGCCGAGGAAGCCGGGGTATTTCGCCTGGGCTTTCTGAACGCGCGCTTCCCAGTCGCGGTATGCGTCTTCCTTGCCGGGTTTCACTCGGGTGACGATGACTTCGACCACCGCGTCTTTGCCGCCGGATTCGGGCAGTTGCGCGGGGACGGGATCGGGAAGTTTTGCCATGGCCCGGGCGATACTCGGTCGGTCCCGACAAGTCGCGCACAAATGCGGCGGGCAAAGTCCGCCTTTCCCCGATGCCCGCACTTCGCTAGCGGATTTGGCAAGGGAGCCGAAGCATGAGATTTGCAGCATTGATTGCCGGGATTGCAGCACTTTTGATGGGCTTGCTGTGGATGGGCCAGGGCGACGGCCTGATCCATTGGCCGAAGTCCAGCTTCATGCTCGACCAGCGCCCGTGGATCGCTCGCGGCGCGCTTCTCGCGGTGGCCGGGCTGGTCCTGATCGTCGTGTCCCGGATGCGGCGTTAGGATTCGATCCCTGCGGCCAACGATCAGCCGTGGCTGACATGCGCAACATCGTCGTTCTCACCGGGGCCGGAATTTCCGCGGAAAGCGGGCTTGCCACCTTCCGCGCCGCCGATGGATTGTGGGAAGGGCACCGCGTCGAAGATGTCGCGACCCCCGAAGCGTATCGGCGCGATCCCGAGCTGGTCCATCAATTTTATGACGCTCGGCGCGCGCGACTGCGCGAGGTCAGGCCCAATGCCGCGCACGAGGCGCTTGCCCGACTCCACGCGCAATGGGAGGGCGAATTCCTGCTGGTCACGCAAAATGTCGACGATCTGCACGAGCGCGCCGGGTCGACCCGGCTGATCCACATGCACGGCGAGCTGGCGAAGGGCTGGTGCCTGGCGTGCGACGACCGCTTTGCCTGGGTCGGGGCGATGGGCGAAGGCGCTGCCTGCGCGTCATGCGGGAAACGCGGACAGGTCCGTCCCGACATCGTCTGGTTCGGCGAAATGCCCTACGAAATGAACGCGATCGATGCGGCGCTTGGGACTTGCGACCTGTTCGTTTCGATCGGGACATCCGGAGCGGTCTATCCGGCCGCCGGTTTTGTCCAGACCGCCCGGTATCGCGGCGCAAGGACGCTCGAAATCAATCTCGAGCCGAGCCTTGGCAGTTTTTTGTTCGACGAAAGCCGGATCGGGCTTGCGGGCGAGTTGGTGCCGCCGTGGGTGGACGGGCTGCTGGCGCCCTAGTCCGCCCACTCCAGCCCGATGTCACGATAAAGTCCGCGATCCTCGTCCCACCCTGCATTGACCTTGACGTGGAGGTAGAGGTGGACCGGCCGACCGAGGTGGCGGGCGATCTCGGCGCGCGCTGCAGCACCGATCGCCTTCAACCGTGCGCCGCCCTTGCCGATGACGATGGCCTTCTGGGTGTCGCGGGCAACCAGGATCTGCTGGCGAATTTCGGTCGAACCGTCGGCCCGGTCCTGCCACGTTTCGGTTTCGACAGCAGTGGCGTAGGGCAGCTCTTGGTAAAGCTGGTTGACGATCTGCTCACGGGTAAGCTCGGCCGCGATCATCCGGTCGGTCGCGTCGGAAACCTCGTCTTCGGGATAGAGCCAAGGCCCTTCCGGCATCGCCGCGGTCAGCGCCGTCATGACGTCGGCAACTCCGTCGCCGGTCGACGCGCTGATCATGAACAGCTGGTCGGGCGAAAGCAGGTCGGTAAGCCGAACGGCAAGTGCCAGGAGCTCCGGCTTCTTGACCAGATCGACCTTGTTGAGGGCGATGAACAGCGGATGCTGGCGAGTCGATAACGCGGCGACGATCCGCTCGACATCGCTTTTTACGCCGGCAGCGGCGTCGATGACGAACAGGATGAGGTCGGCGTCTTCAGCGCCGGTCAGAGCGGCCGCGACCATCGCCCGGTCGAGCCGTCGTTTTGGCTTGAAGATGCCCGGCGTGTCGACCAGCAGGACCTGCGCCTCGCCGGAGAGCGCGATTCCCATCAGTCGCGCGCGGGTCGTCTGCGCCTTGGGGCTGACGATCGCGACCTTCTGCCCGACCAGCGCGTTGACCAGCGTCGACTTGCCGGCGTTGGGCGCTCCGATGACAGCTACGAAACCAGCGCGCGGGCCGGTTAGCGGGGCGCTGGTCACTGGAGCTTTCCAAGAAGCGCTTCGGCCGCGTCGGTCTCGGCGTCCTGTTTGCTGGTCCCGGTCGCTGTCGCTTCGCCAAGTCCTGCAATCGAAACGCGGATGGTGAAGACGGGTGCGTGGGCCGCGCCGGTCCGCGTCACCACCTCATAGTGCGGGGTCTTGCGTCCGCGCGCCGCGGCCAGTTCCTGAAGCGCCGACTTGGGATGCTCGGGCGCCTTGTCCTGACCATCGAGGAGCGGACCCCACGCCTTGGCGACGAGCCGCTCGGCGGCTTCGAGCCCGCCATCGATGAGCAGCGCTCCGATCAGTGCCTCGACGACGTCGCCGACGACATTGTCGCTCTGACTTGCGCCATCTTCGCGCGCCTGCTTGCCAAGCCTGACCATCGCCGGGATGCCGAGCTGGCGACCGACCTTGGCGCAGGTTTCGCGTGCGACGAGCACGTTGTAGCGGCGCGACAGATATCCTTCGGGCTCGGTCGGATGGCGATCGTAAAGCGTTCGGGCCATGATCTGGCCAAGCACCCGGTCGCCAAGAAATTCGAGGCGCTCGTAATCCTCGCCTCCGCCAACGCTCTTGTGGGTTAGTGCAAGCGCGAACAGCGACAGATTGGCCGGTTCGTGGCCAAGTTGGGTGCGGACGAACCCGCCGATGTCGCCGGTCATTGAGCCTCGTCCGAATAGCCGTTGCCGACGCGGCTTGACCGAAGAGCGCGGAACCAGGTCCAGGGCCTGGCGTACGATGCGCTGCCATCGGTCGACCAGAAGGTCACCATTGCACGGCCGATCAGATTTGCGGTTGGAACCATACCGACCCCGCCCTGCTCCGGACCGAAGCGGCTGTCGAGACTGTCATCGCGATTGTCACCCATCACGAACAGATGGCCAGAGGGCACCGCAACCGGCCCGAAATTGTCCGCCGGGCCATCGCTCACCTGGTCGAGCACGGTATAGCTCGGCCCGCCGGGAAGCGTTTCCTCGAAAGCCGGGTAGACGCAATAGGCCGCGCCATTAACGATTATTTCGTTGGGAGCGGTCGAACCGCCTGAACGGCAAGGGCTGTTGGCGCTGACCGGCAAGCGGGAGGGCGCGAGCGGCCGGGTCGGCACTGGCCGGCCGTTGAGGATCAGTCGGCCGTGATCGACCGCGACGGTGTCGCCGGGCAGCCCCACGACGCGCTTGATGAGATCGATGTTCTGGCCCGGGTGACGGAACACGACGACCTCCCCGCGGGCTGGCAAGTGCGATGAGATCCGCCCGGCGAACGAGGGTAAGCCGAGCGGAAAGCTGTAGCGCGAATAACCGTAGGGCCATTTGGCGACGATCAGATAGTCGCCGATATAAAGCGTCGGAAGCATCGAGCCCGACGGGATGCTGAACGGTGCCGCGATGAAGCTTCGAAGGACCCAGGCAAGGACCACCAGCACCACCACGAAGCGCAGCAGTCCAGCCGAGCTTTCACGGGCCGCAGGGGTGCGCGTGGGCCGTGGCGAACGGTCGCGGCTGTTGGGCGTCGGCATTGCCGCGCTTGTTTGCGAGCGTCCGGCCAAGGTCAAGCCAGGGTGGCAATTGCCGGTCCGGTGATTATGTGCGGTGGCTATGACGCAAATGCCGACCAGGAGCCTCGACGAGCTGTTCGCGGCTGAGCCCGACCGACTCAGCCGCTTGTCGCTGGAAGTTGCGGGCCTGTATTTCGACTGGTCGAAAACGCACCTCGATAGCTCGCTGATCAAGGACTTCGAGAGCCGTTCGGACGAGGCCGGCATGGCGGTCGCTCGTAACGTCCTGTTTGCGGGCGGGATCGTCAATCCAAGCGAGGATCGAAGCGCTACTCATCCCGCCGAGCGCGGCAACGGATCGGCACCCGATGTCGAACTTGCAACCGCTCGCCGGCATCGGATGCGGGCGCTGGTCGATGCGATCGAGGCCGGTGCCTTTGGCGAGGTCACCGGCGTTCTCCACATCGGCATCGGCGGATCGGTGCTTGGGCCGGCGTTGCTGATCGACGCCCTTGGCCGGCGCGGATCAGCGCTGAACGTCCGCTTCCTGTCGAACATCGACGGAGCCGCTTTCGACGATTCGGTGCGGACCCTCGATCCCACGACGACGCTGGTGGTGGTCGCGTCGAAAACCTTTTCGACGCTCGAAACGCTGTCCAACATGGAAGCTGCGCGATCCTGGCTCAGGCAAGCCGGAGTGAGCGACCCCGACGGGCGGTTCATTGCGGTTACCGCCATGCCAGCGGCAGCGCTCGAAGCAGGGATCGACGAAACCCGAATCCTCCAGTTCGCAATGAGCGTTGGCGGTCGTTATTCGCTGTGGAGCTCAGTCGGTGTGACTGCCGCTCTCGCGCTGGGCTGGGACGCGTTCGAAGCGCTGCTCGAAGGCGCGGCGGAAATGGACCGGCATTTCCGATTTGCCGAGCCTGAGGCCAATGCGCCGCTGCTGGCGGCCTTTGCCGACCGCTTCTACGTCGAGCAGATGGGCGCCCAGACCCGCGCCGTGTTCGCCTATGACGAGCGGCTTCGCCTTTTGCCCTTCTACCTTCAACAGCTCGAGATGGAATCGAACGGCAAGTCGGTGCGGACCGACGGATCAACAGTGAACCGGCCAACCGCGCCTGTGACCTGGGGCGGTACGGGGACGGATGCCCAGCACGCGGTCTTCCAACTGCTTCACCAGGGCACGCTGCTGGTGCCGGTCGAGTTCATTGCGGTTGGCCAAGGCGATGACGACCAGGACAGCGAACATCACCGCTTGCTCCTGCTAAACGCTTTCGCCCAGGGCTCGGCACTGATGCGCGGTCGGCCCAGCGGCGATCCGCAGCGAAGCTATTCCGGCAATCGACCAAGCTCGACGATCCTGATTGACCGGCTGGATGCTCGGGCGCTTGGCGCGCTGATCGCATTCTACGAACACCGAACATTCGCCAACGCGGTGCTACTGGGCATCAACCCGTTCGACCAGTTCGGGGTCGAGCTTGGCAAGGACATCGCTCGCCAGCTGGCGGACACGGACGGTGAAGACGGGCTCGATTCATCGACCCGGGCACTGATGGAAAGGGCTCGCGTCTGATGGCGGATTTCGACCTGTTCGTGATTGGTGCTGGTTCGGGCGGGGTGCGCGCCGCGCGTCTCGCCGCGGCGTATGGAGCGCGTGTCGCGGTTGCCGAGGAATATAAGGTTGGCGGAACCTGCGTCATCCGTGGCTGCGTCCCCAAGAAACTGCTCGTTTATGGAGCGCACTTCGCCGAGGACCTCGAAGACGCCGCGATGTTTGGCTGGGACGTGCCCGAAAAACGGTTCGACTGGCCGGTTCTTCGCGACAATGTCTTGGCCGAGGTCGGCAGGCTCGAGGAAGCCTACACCAACACTCTGACCAGCCATAAGGTGACTATCTTCAACGAACGCGCGCAGCTCAGCGGTCCCGGTTCGGTGCGCCTTGCAAGCGGCAAGGAGGTGACCGCCGACAAGATTTTGATTGCGACCGGCGCCCGGCCCGGAATGCCCAACGTCGAAGGGATCGAGCACGCAATCACCTCGAACGAAGTGTTCGGCCTTGAGGAACTGCCAAGGCGCATCGTGATTGCCGGCGGCGGCTATATCGCGAACGAGTTCGCGGGGGTTTTCCACCAGTTCGGGAGCCAGGTCATCCAGGTCAACCGAACCGATGTCATGCTTCGCCATTACGATCAGCAGATCGTCGACCGGCTGCTTCAGATTTCGGTCCGCAAGGGCATCGACTTTCGCTTCAATGCGCTGATCGAACGGATCGACAAGCGGGATGACGGATCGCTTCACATCGCGATGAGCGGCTGCGACGACATCGATGCCGACCAGATGCTGTTCGCTATCGGCCGAAGCCCCAACAGCGAGGGCCTCGGCCTCGACGCGGTCGGGGTGAAGCTTGGCGACAATGGCGCGATTGCCGTCGATGCCGACAATTGCACCTCGGTCCCGTCCATATTCGCGGTTGGCGACGTCACCGACCGGGTTCAGCTCACTCCCGTCGCAATCCGCGAAGGCCAAGCCTTTGCCGACACATTCTTCGGTAACAAGCCGACCCGCGTCGATTACAGCTGTATTCCATCGGCGGTGTTCAGCCATCCTCCGCTTGCAAGCGTCGGACTGACCGAGGGCCAGGCCCGCAATACGCTGGGCTCGGTGCGCACATTCACTTCGGATTTCCGGTCGATGAAGAATGTCCTTGCAGGCCGCAACGAACGTTCACTCTACAAGCTCGTCCTCGACGGCGAGACCGACGAGATCGTCGGCATTCACATGGTCGGTCCCGACGCCCCGGAAATCCTTCAGGCGGCTGCGATCGCGGTCAAGGCGCGGCTCAAGAAGTCCGATTTCGATGCCACGGTTGCGCTTCATCCGACCATGGCCGAAGAACTGGTGCTGATGCGCTAGGCGGCGAAGGCGGCCGGGGGAAACACGCTTGCACGACGCGATTATCATCGGCGCGGGCCATAACGGGCTGACCTGCGCTTACTATCTGGCGAAACGGGGCCTCAACGTGGCGGTCCTCGAAGCATCGGGCACGGTTGGGGGAGCAGCCGTGACTGACGAGTTCCTGCCCGGGTTTCGCAATTCGGCGGCAGCCTATACCGTCAGCCTGCTCAACCCCACCGTCATCCGCGACCTGGAGCTCGAGCGCCACGGTTTAAAGGTGGTTCTGCGCAAGACCGACAACTTCCTGCCGGGCGATGGCGACTATCTGCTTGCTGGACGAAATGGCCTCACTCGCCGCGAGATCGCGCGCCACGTCAAAACCGACGGCGATGCTTATGATCGCTACATCGACGAGCTCGAAATCGTCGTCCGGCTGCTCAAGAAGTGGCTGTTGCGGGCACCGCCCAACGCCGGTTCAAGGATCGGCGCGATCCCCAAGCTTTTGAGCCTGGGCCGCGACCTCGCCGGACTGTCGGTCGCGGAAACTCGGACCGTTCACGATTTCGCGGTTCGAAGCGCGTCCGAAATCCTCGACCGCCATTTTGAAGGCGATCTCGCCAAGGCCTTGTTCGGTTTCGACGGAGTGGTCGGGAATTTTGCCTCTCCGCGAGCGCCGGGAAGCGCCTATGTCCTGCTCCACCATCTGTTTGGCGAGGCCGCGGGCGTGCCCGGCGCATGGGGCCATGCAATCGGCGGAATGGGTTCGATCACCCAGGCCATGGCGCGTGCGTGTCGCGAAGCGGGCGTCGACATCGTTCTCAACCAACCCGTCGAGGAGGTGATCGTCGATCGTGGCCGGGCAGCGGGAGTGGTCGCTGGTGGCAGGGCGTGGCGATCGGCCAATGTCGTCGCCGGCGTCAATCCCAGGCTGTTGTTCGACCGCCTTGTACCAAAGGGCGCGGTAAACCTCGACGTCGCTTCTCGAATGCACGCCTGGAAATGCGAAAGCGCCACCTTCCGGATGAACGTCGCGCTATCCGAACTCCCCAGGTTCACGGTCTTGCCCAAAAGGGGCAATCATCTGACGGCCGGCATTATCATGGCGCCGAGCCTCGATTACATGCATCGCGCCTGGCTCGACGCGGAAGTTGACGGCTGGT
>JBDSSR010000165.1:0-23187 GCA_039928675.1 Sphingomicrobium sp.
CAGCGATTGACGACAAGGTCCCCTACATCCTGTTCACCGCCGCCGGCGGAGCGCGGATGCAGGAGGGCATTTTGAGCCTGATGCAGATGCCACGAAGTACTGTTGCGCTGGCCCAGCTCAAGGAAGCCGGACTGCCCTATATCGTCGTTCTCACCGACCCGACGACGGGCGGAGTGACCGCGTCCTACGCGATGCTCGGCGACATCCAGCTGGCCGAACCCGGAGCGCTGATCGGCTTTGCCGGCCAGCGGGTGATCGAACAGACGATCCGCGAAAAGCTGCCCGAGGGATTCCAGCGCGCCGAATATCTGCTTGCCCACGGAATGATCGACATGGTGGTTCCGCGAAGCGAGCTCAAAGCACGGCTCGAACTGCTGGTTTCGTACCTCGCACCGGGAGCAAAGGCGGCCGCCTGATGGATTTCGGCTGATGGATTTTGCACGGTCGGCGCACGCGGGCGTTCAGGCGCAGCTCGACCGGCTTCCCGCGCTGTCGGCCCCCGGCGATCATCTCGGTCTCGAACGAATTACCGCTATGCTCGGCCGGCTCGGCCGGCCGCAGGACCGGCTGCCGCCGGTGTTTCACGTCGCCGGGACCAATGGCAAAGGCTCGACCGTCGCCTTCCTTCGCGCCGCATTGGAAGCGGCCGGTCATTCGGTCCACGCCTACACCAGCCCGCATCTGGTCCGGTTCAACGAGCGGATCCGGATTGCTGGCAGGCTGGTCGATGACGAGGCGCTGGCCGCCCTGCTGAGCGAAACCATCGACGTAGCGGGCGGCCTGGAGCCAAGCTTTTTCGAAGTTGCGACGGCATCAGCGCTGCTGGCTTTCGCTCGCACGCCGGCCGACGCCGTGATCCTTGAGGTCGGGCTTGGCGGCCGGCTTGACGCGACCAATGTCATCGACCGCCCGCTGGTCACCGGAATCGCCAGCATCGGCCTCGACCACCAGCAGTATCTCGGTGACACGCTAAGCCTGATCGCAGCAGAGAAAGCGGGCATTGCCAAGCGCGACGTGCCTCTGGTTTCGCTGGCCCAACCGGCCGATGCCGAGGCCGCCATTGCGCGGATTACGGCGGACATCGCCGCCCCCTTGCTCCTCGAAGGCCGGGACTGGACGTTCGATCCGGGGCTGGTGCCCGCGCTCCCCGGCCCTCACCAGCTGCGCAACGCCAACCTCGCCTGGGCAATGCTTGAGGCGCAGGACGTCATTCCGGTTCGCCGCGAGCAATTCCTCGCCGGACTGCAATCAACACGCTGGCCGGCGCGGTTCCAGAAGCTTGCGCCAGGCCCGATCGGCGACACTCCGACCTGGATCGACGGTGCGCACAATGGCGACGCCGCCGAAGCGCTGGCCGCGACTCTTGCCGGATGCGAGCCAATGCACCTGATCGTTGGAATTCTGGCCAACAAGAGTGCCGACGCGATTGTGGCTCCGCTGCGCAAGTTAGCGCTGTCGCTAACCTTCGTGCCGGTCGGCGATCACGCCCACCATGATCCGGCCGAGCTTGTCAGTCGCTTCGGCGGAACGGCCGCGGCCTCGCTCGGCAGTGCGCTTGATCGGACCCCGGGACCGCGGCTCGTTGCCGGTTCACTCTATCTCGCCGGGCAACTTCTGGCCCTCAACCGCGAGCTGCCAGACTAGCGCTTCTTCTTCGGCGGAGTGCGCTTTGGTGCCGGTTTTCGGGCCTTGAGGCCCGCCGAAGGCGCGCCGCTGGTCGCGGCTACCGGACTGGCGACGTCCGGCCGGCCGTCATCGTCGCGATCATCGCCGCGAGCGCGAACCCTGATCCATTCGAGCACCACGAACCCGACCGCGACCAGGCCAAGTGCAGCAGTGAAACGGAACACTGGCGCATAGCCGATCTGGTCGATCGCCTCGCCGATCGCGGCCCGCCCGAGCGATCCGACGAGGAACGTCAACGAACTGAGAAGCGCATATTGAACCGCGCTGAATTCGCGACTGGTGATCGACGAAAGATAAGCGACGAACGCTGCTCCCGCGAGGCCGCCGGCGATGTTCTCGCCAGACACCGCGACCAAAAGGCGAACCATTCGCAAGTCGTGGCCGAAGGCGTCGAGACCGAAGGTAGTAGCAAAGGCGTCGATGTAATGGGCGCCCGACGCCAGGTCGGCATAAAGCAGGTTGGATGCTGCGGCGACGATTGCCCCGACCAGCAGCGTCGGCATCCGCCCGACCGTCGCGAACAGGATGCCGCCGATGGCAATTCCCGCCATCGTCATGAACACTCCGAAAATCTTCGAAGCGAAGGCGACTTCGTCGCCGGTGTAGTGAAGGTAGTCGAGGTAAAAGGGGAAGGCGAAGCTGCCCCAGATATTGTCCGTGATCCGATAGCTGAGGATCAGTCCAAGAACGACGATCACGCCCCAGCCCATTCGCCGGATGAGCTCGGCAAGTGGGAGGATCAGCGCCGAATAGGCGTGGTCCGCGGCACGCCCGCCGGTAGTGACCGCTTCGGCCTTTTTCAGCGCATGGCCGCCCTTGGCCTGCATCGAGTTCAGGATCGCTGCGACGATCGCGGGAACGAGCACAGTCGACGCCACGATCCAGGGTCCATAGAGCTTGGTGAATTCGCCAGCCGACGGGGGCTTGCCGGTGACCGGGTCGACCGACCCGCCCAGCATCGTCACCATGAAGCTGGCGACCATCCAGATCGCCCAGGCCCAGCCGAGCCCGACAATCGCAAGGCCCGCAAGCCGATAGCCGGGGTCAAGCGCGCCCTTGCTGCGGAGCGCGCTTTGCTCGGTTTCGGCCGCGGTTCGCGGAGTGTCGGGAGCGAACATCGTCGCGAACAGGGTCAGAGCCATGAAGCCGCCCATCACCGCATAGACCATCGGCCAGCCGATCCGGCTCGACAATACCAGCGCAAGCGCTCCGCCGACCAGCGCGGCGATTCGATAGCCGAACTGATAGATCGTCGAGAGGATTTCGACCGTCGCCTTTTCGTCCGCGACATCGATTCGCCAGGCATCGATGACGACGTCCTGAGTGGCCGAAGCGAAAGCACCGATCACCGCCACCAGCGCGAACGACCCAAGCGCGAGACGCGGATCGCTCATCGCCAGTGCGAAGAAGGTCAAAGTGAGGATCGTCTGGACGACGAACAGCCAGCTGCGCCGCCTTCCGAACCGTTCAAGCAGCGGAAGCTTCACTCGGTCGACAAGTGGCGACCACAGGAATTTAAAGGCGTAGGCAAGCCCGATCCATGACAGAACGCCGATCGTGGCAAGGTCAATTTTCCACTCACCGAGCCAGGCGTTGAGGGTGCCTATCAGCAAGGTGTAGGGAAGGCCCGCACCGAACCCGAGCGCAAGCATGACCGCGGTCTTGCGCTCCTTGAGCGCCATCCGGATCAGTTTTAACCCCTTGAGCTTCTCGGCCTCGGCCACACTGCCGTCCCCCCCGTCCCTGCACCGCAGGCAACTCTAGCAGCGGATCGAGGGCTGCCTAGCCCCGCCGCGCAGTCGCCTCAGCCCCCATCGCTGTCGGTGGTATCGTCCGTAATAACGATGAACAGCTCGACGCCTTTGGGCGGCTTGACCTTCTCGCCCTGCAAATGGCGGTCGATGGCCTCGATCGCCTTGCACAGCTGGCGTTCGGAATAGGGCTTGCGAACGCAGCCGACGGCGATGTGAAGGCCGTCCGAAAGCTCGCTCCCGGTGGCGAACAGGGTCGGCACTCCGCGCTTGCCCGCGGCTTCTGCAAGTTCGATCCCGGTGCGGTCGCCGCGCAGCCGGACGTCGCTCAGGATCAGATGGACTTCCTCGCGCTCAAGCACGGCAAGCGCTTCTTCAAGGTCGTCGACCGTCGCGACGATCTCGTAACCGGCATCGGCGAGGATGTTTTCATTGTCGAACGCGGTCAGCGGCTCATCCTCGACGATAAGGATCCGCTTGACGACCTGCTTACGCTTCCCGAACAGCATTTTAGACCATTACCATGACAATCCCACCGCGACGAACCAAGCAACGAACAACCGGGCGACCGGTGCCCCGGCAGCCCAATCGGCGCCGCGCTGTGCCCGTTCAGCCACAGAGGGATGACGGGCAGCAGCGCATTGCCAAGCTGCTCGCGCGCGCCGGAGTCGCTTCCCGTCGCGAAATCGAGCGCATGATTGCCGAAGGACGCATTGCGCTCAATGGGGAAAAATTGACCACGCCGGCGACTCTTCTCACCGACCTTGGCGGAGTGACGGTCGACGGAAAGGCGGTTGCTCCGGCGGCCCAGACCCGACTGTTCCGCTTCTACAAGCCGCAAAAATTTCTGACCGCCGAGCGCGATCCCAAGGGCCGGCCGACCATCTATGACCGCATGCCGCCCGGCCTGCCCCGGCTGATGCCGGTCGGGCGCCTCGATTTCATGACCGAAGGCCTGCTGCTGTTGACCAACGACGGTGAACTGAAACGCAAGCTCGAACTCCCAAGCACCGGCGTTCGCCGGACCTACCGCGCCCGCGCCTTTGGCCAGATCAGCCAGGACCAGCTTGAGCGGCTGGCCGAGGGGATTTCCGTCGAAGGCGTGAACTATGGGTCGATCGACGCCAATCTCGAACGGCGAACTGGGCGCAACTGCTGGATCGAAATGAGCCTGACCGAAGGCAAGAACCGCGAAGTTCGCCGAGTCCTCGAACACCTTGATTTGCAGGTGTCCCGGCTGATCCGCACCGCTTATGGTCCGCTGACCCTCCACGACCTCGATCCGGGCTCGGTCGACGAAGTCCCGCAGGTTGAGCTAGAAGCGTTTCGAAAGACGCTTCGGTGAGGATCGTCGCCGGCGCCTGGCGCGGGCGGCCGATCGACGCGCCTCCTGGGCAAGCCACCCGCCCTACCGCCGACCGGGTCCGCGAAACCCTGTTCTCGATGCTGTTGAGCCGACTCGGCACGTTCGAGGGTCTGCGCGTGGCCGATTTGTTTGCCGGAAGCGGAGCGCTTGGCCTTGAAGCCCTGTCGCGCGGCGCCGGGTTCGTGACCTTCGTCGAAAGCGACGTCCACGCCGCAGCGGCGATCAGGCGCAACCTCGCCCGGCTCGGTGCCGAGGAGCGCGCGTCGCTTCAGCGGGGCTCAGCGCTGGCCCTCCAGCGTTCGGCGCCGTTCGACCTGGTGCTTGCCGATCCGCCCTATGGACAAGGCTCGGGAAGCGACGCAGTCGCGGCCGTGACCGCCGCCGGATGGCTTGGCGGCGGCGGCTGGATGAGCGTCGAAACCGCGCGCGGCGACCCGGTCGATCCGGGCGCGCTCGAACTAGCCGCCGAACGCACTGTCGGCCGCGCACGCCTTACGCTTTTGCGCCGGCCTTCGTCGCCTTTTTGATTTCGTCGATTTCGTTGGTCAGGCGACGGCCGACCGCTGCAGCGGCCGCTTTGCCGGCTTCCCTGACCGCCTTGCCCGCGCGCTTGGCGCTGCTTTTTGCCTCGCCTCCACGGGTGCTGAAGCCATGTTCGGCAAGCGCCGCCAGGGCCGCGGTCGCAGCAACCGCGACAAGATCGGCGACCAGTGGGCTTTGCAGCAGCCTGGTGAAGGTCTCGGTCATGCCGTCCTTGTCCGGTTTGGCCGGCGAAGCGATCCGTGCAATCGCGGTCGAGCGGCCGGTGCCGGCGCTCCGTTTGCTACTGTTTGCCTTGCCGCCCTTGGCGCTGCTGGCCTTCGATTTGCCGGTTGCTCTCTTCGCCATCGTCACGTCTCCAAAAAGCTGGTCTGCACGGTTAACTCCCGCCGCCGACAGGCGTTTCAATAGCGTCTCGCCTGCCTTGGTGTATTGACACTATAATACAGTAACTGTACAGCCCCCCAAAACAGGAGGGACCCAAAATGTACAGTCAGCAAGAGCTCGACGATGCCGTCGCGGCCGGTGCGATCAGCGCACAGTCGGTCGATCAGCTGCGCGCCTATGTCGCGCAAAATCGATCAGCCATTCCCGATGAGGAGCAGTTCCGGCTGCTCACCGGGTTCAACGACATCTTCGTCACGATTGCCGCGGCGATCCTGCTATTCGCGCTTGGCTGGATCGGCCAGTCGATCGGCCAGGCAATCGGGCTGACGGTCGACGTCAACGGCCCGACGCCGCTTGCTCCCTTGTTCGTCGCCGCCGCATCCTGGGGTCTTGCGCTGTTCTTCACCGCCAAGCGGCGGATGGCCCTGCCGTCGATCCTTCTGCTCCTCGGCTTTGCCGGCGGGACGCTGCTTACGGTGGCGTTCAGCCTGATCCTCGCGATCGGTCCCGACCAGTTCCAGAACGATGCCACCAACAATGTCCTTGGCGGGATCGTCGCGGCGGTTTCGGCGGCGGTCGCCGCCGGTGCGACCTGGTTTCACTGGCGCCGCTTCCATGTCCCGATTACGATTGCCGTCGGTGCAGCGGCGATCGCCGGACTTGCGGTAAGCGTCCTCGTCGCGCTGATCGGACCCAACGCGGAACAGGCGCGGTCACTCATCCTCGGCTTCGTACTGCTGCTTGGGGTCGGCGTGTTTCTGTTCGCCATGTGGTGGGATGCATCGGACCGGGGGCGCCTGACCCGCCGATCGGACGTCGCCTTCTGGCTTCATTTGCTTGCAGCGCCGATGATCGTCCATCCGATCTTCACTCTGCTTGGCCTCAACCAGGGCAGCGTCAGCGTCGGCGGCGGAATTGCCGCGGTGCTGCTTTACATCGCGCTCGGCCTGACCGCGCTTGCGGTTGACCGCCGCGCCTTGCTCGTCTCGGCTTTGGCTTATGTGCTGTGGGCGCTTGCCGAGCTGTTCAAGACTTTCGGCGCAGTCGAACTCAACGTCGCTCTGACCGCGCTGGTCATCGGCTCGGCGTTGCTTCTGCTGTCTGCCTTCTGGCACCAGGCGCGGGCGGCGGTTGTTCGGCCGCTTCCGGAAGGCCTGCAGGCGCGGCTTCCGATCCTCGACCGGATGGTGGTCAGCGAACCAGCCGCATAAGCCGGCGCTCGAGCGGCGCCAGAACGGGTGCAAGTTCATGGCCCCGCTTGAGCACCGCGCCATGTTCTCCGACCAAGGCAAACGCCCCCTGCTTCCAGCGAAGCTCGGGGCGTTTTTCTATGCGCACCTCGGGCCGTTCGCTGTGCCTTCGATAGGCGGCGAACACCGCCACCTCGGGATCACCGACGCGAAGCGCATAGTCCTTCCAGTGCCCGGCTGCGACCATCCGCCCGTAAAGGTCGAGGATCCGCAACAGCTCGGTACGGTCGAATGTGGCAGTCGGGCGGCGATCCCGCGGACCCGGGAACGGAGTGATGACGCTCAAGCGCTTTTGGCCGCGGGCTGATCGCCTTGTGCCACCCCGCCACGGGTCTGGCGCGACGCCTTGAGCGAGCGAAGCTCCTTGCGCAGCGCGGCAATCTCGTCCTCGATCTCGCAAAGCTTGGCCCGCACCGGATCGACATCCTCGCCGCACGGCGTTCCGTAGGGCATGAAGCCGGGGCTGTAGTGGATCGCGTCGACCGGCACCGGCTTGGCCGGGATTCCGACGACCGTGGAGCCCGCCGCAACGTCCCTAGTGACCACCGAATTGGCGCCGATCTTGGCCCCTTCGCCGACTTCGATCGGGCCTAGCACCTGCGCGCCAGAGCCGATCACCACGCGATTGCCGATGGTCGGGTGGCGCTTGCCCCCAACCCCGGTGGTCGGGTTGGTCCCACCGAGCGTGACGTGCTGATAAATCGTCACGTCGTCGCCGATCTCGGCGCTTTCGCCGATGACGCTGAAGCCATGGTCGAGGAAGAAATTGCGACCGATCGTCGCCCCGGGGTGGATATCGATCCCGGTCAGGAACCGCGCCAGGTGATTGACCAGGCGGGCGATGAAATAGAGCCGCCCATCCCATAGCCAATGCGCCATCCGGTGAAACCCGAGCGCCCATACGCCCGGATAGAACAAGGCGTCCCAGCGCGACCGCGCGGCGGGATCGCGGGACTTGATCGAGTCGAGATAGGCGAAAAGCCCGGACTGCACGCGCAACACCTTTGAAAAAAATCGCAACAACCGGCAATTTAGGTGCAGGCCGCGCGAAATAAAAGCCGAGTTGAAGCGCCGCTTGCGCGCGGACCCTTGCTCGACGGCCCCGCGTTGGGCAAAGCGGCGCTTTGGGGCGGGATACCCGACCTACCGGCTAGTGATTGCAATCAGGGGGCCTTGCGCAATTTTCTCGTCCTACAATCCGCTGTACTCGCTGGCCGGTCTGCTGGTCGGGATGCTGGTCGGGCTGACCGGAGTCGGCGGCGGCTCGCTGATGACTCCGCTGCTGGTGCTGATGTTCGGCTTCCACCCGGCAACCGCGGTCGGCACCGATCTGCTTTATGCCTCGGTCACCAAGACCGTCGGCACCGCGGTCCATCACAAGGGCCAGACAGTCGACTGGAAGATCGTCGGAGGGCTCGCTTCGGGAAGCATCCCGGCGGCGATCGCGACCCTTGTCGCCATGTGGTATTTCGGGGTGGCCAGCGGCAAGGGCCCGCTGTTTCTCAACCTCCTGCTCGGCGCGGCCCTGTTTCTGACCAGCATCGCGGTATTCTTTCGCCCACTCATCCTGCGGTGGGCGGGCGATCATATCGACGAGATGGCAGAAAGCCGGCTGAGCCACTGGACAATACTCCTCGGCGTAACTCTCGGAATCCTCGTCTCGCTGACGTCGGTTGGTGCAGGAGCGCTCGGCACGACTGCTTTGTTGATGCTCTATCCCCGCCTGTCGGTGGCGCGGATCGCCGGTACCGACATCGCCCATGCAGTTCCACTGACTTTGGTCGCGGGCATCGGCCATCTGATCCTGGGCTCGGTCGATTTCACTTTGATGCTTGCGCTTCTCGCCGGATCGATCCCGGGGATTATCATCGGCAGCATGCTCAGCAGCCGGACATCGGACTCGGTGCTCCGCCCGATCCTGGCTGTGACCTTGCTGATCGTTTCGCTGCGGCTGCTCGCCGCTTAAGGCAGAGCTGACTAGGCTTGATCGGCTGACTAGCTTGAAAAAGCCGTATTAATCGGCCAAATCGATCAGCATGACCGTCCATCTGCCGACCATCAAGCAGCTTCAATATCTCGTCGCGCTTCGCGTCCACGGCCATTTTGGCAAGGCAGCGGAGGATTGCTACGTCACGCAATCGACCTTGTCCGCTGGGCTCCGCGAGCTCGAAACGCTGCTCGGCGTGGTGCTGGTCGAACGCACCCGGCGAGTCGTCCGCTTCACCGCGCTTGGCGAGAAAGTGGCCGACCGAGCCGTTCGCGTTCTTCGCGAGGCCGAGGAACTGGCCGAACTTGCCCGAGCCGAGGGCCGGCCGCTCCACGGCGAGCTTCGGCTGGGTGTGATCCCGACGATTGCCCCGTTCCTTCTTCCAGCGATGCTTCCCCAGCTTCGCGAGGAGTGGCCGAGCCTCAAGCTCTACCTGCGCGAGGAAGCGAGCCAGGCGGCCTGCGATGGACTCCATCGCGGCCAGCTCGATTGTGTCCTGCTCGCCTTGCCATTTGCCTGCGGCGAAGTCGAAGCGGTCCCACTGTTCGACGACCCGCTGTTCGTCGCCTTTCCAAGCGGCGAAGTGCCTGCCGGATCGCCGGTCGATGTCAGCTCGATCGACGAGGCTCGGCTGCTTCTGCTGGAGGACGGCCACTGCCTCAAGGATCATGCGCTGTCGGCGTGCAACCGGCCCGACCTTCGCGCCCATGCAGCGATGATGGGCACGTCGCTCCACACGCTGGTGCAAATGGTCGACAACGGGCTTGGCCTGACCTTCATCCCGGGAATGGCCATCGACGCGGGCATTCTCGACGGGACCGCGATCGACGCCCGGCCGCTACGCTCCGACCACGGCTTTCGCCGGATCGCGCTGGTCTGGCGGCACTCGACTCCGCGCGAAAGCGAGCTTCGGCTGCTCGCCGCTGCGCTGAAGCGGATCATGGCTGGTCTTCACGGCAGGGCCACTGGGTCTCCCGCGGGCAGCGAAGCATCCGCGCTTCGCCAACCCGCGCTTCAGGAGTGACCCGCGTCTAGCGGCTAACCTCGAACTGGCCGGCGTCCATCACCTTGGTCCAGGCGCCGACGAAGTCGCGGACGAACTTCTCCTCATTGCCCTTTTCGGCATAGACTTCGGCGATTGCGCGAAGCTGGCTGTTCGACCCGAAAATGAGGTCGGTCCGGGTTGCCCGCCACTTGTCGTGCTTGCCGCCTCGATCGCGGCCGATGAACTGTTCGTCGCCGCTTTCGTCGACCACTTCCCAGAAAGTCGCGTTGTCGAGCAGATTGACGAAAAAGTCGTTGGTCAACTGGCCCTTGCGGGTGGTGAAAACGCCTTCGGGGGCATCGCCATGATTGGCGCCAAGAACGCGCAAGCCTCCGACCAGCACAGTCATTTCCGGCGTCGACAGGCCGAGCAGCTGGGCCCGGTCGATCAGCAGCTCCTCGGTCTTCACGCTGTGCTTGGTCTTGAGGTAGTTGCGGAAGCCGTCGGCGAGCGGCTCCATTACGTCGAAGCTCTCCGCGTCGGTCCACTCCGCAGTCGCATCGCCACGCCCGCCGGCGAACGGAACTTCGATTGCGAAGCCGCCGTCCCTGGCCGCTTTCTCGACCGCCGCGGTGCCGGCAAGAACGATTGCGTCGGCCATCGACAGCGAGCCGCGAAGCTCGTCGATCCGGGCAAGCACCTGCGCCAGTTGGTCGGGTTCGTTGACCGCCCAGTCCTTTTGCGGCTCGAGGCGCACGCGAGCGCCGTTGGCGCCGCCACGGTAATCGGATTTGCGGAAGGTCGTTGCCGACGCCCAGGCCACCTTGACCAGCTGCCCGATGCTGAAGCCAGCCCCCAGGATCTTGTCCTTGAACGCTGCAACGTCGCCATCGGACGGGCGGGTTCCGACGGGGACCGGGTCCTGCCAGATCAAATCCTCGGCGGGCACTTCGGGGCCGAGGTAGCGCGACTTGGGCCCCATATCGCGGTGCGTGAGCTTGAACCATGCCCGGGCGAACGCGTCCTTGAATGCTTCATGGTCGTTGCGGAATTTCTCCGAAATGGCGCGAAGCTCGGGGTCCTCGCGGAGCGCCATGTCGGCGGTGGTCATCATCGTCGGGACCCGCCTGGAAGGATCGTGAGCAGCCGGCGCCATGTCCTCCTCGCGCTGGTTGATCGGCTGCCACTGCTGGGCTCCGGCGGGCGAGCGGATCAGCTCATACTCATAGTCGAGCAGCAGCCGGAAATAATTCTCCGACCATTGGGTCGGAGTGTTGACCCACGCCCCTTCGATTCCGCTGGTGATGGTATGCTCGCCGCTTCCGCTTTCGAAGCTGCTTGCCCAGCCAAGACCTTGGAGCGCGATGTCGGCGCCTTCGGGCGCAACGTCGACCTTGCTCGGGTCGCCGGCGCCGTGGGCCTTGCCGAACGTATGGCCGCCGGCGGTCAGAGCGACCGTCTCCTCATGATTCATCGCCATGCGCTCGAATGTGATCTTGATGTCGCGCGCCGACTGAAGCGGATCGGGAACGCCGCCTGGCCCCTCGGGATTAACGTAGATCAGGCCCATCTGGATTGCTGCGAGCGGATGTTCGAGCTCGAGTTCCTCCTCGGGCAGGATTCGGGTCTTGTTGTCCGCATGGCCGACGAACTGCTCTTCCGAACCCCAATAGACGTCCCGCTCGGCCTCGAACACGTCGGGACGGCCGCCGCCAAAGCCGAAGGTCGGGCCGCCCATCGATTCGATCGCGACGTTGCCGGCCAGAATGAACAGATCGGCCCAGCTGATCGATGAGCCGTATTTCTGCTTGATCGGCCACAACAGCCGCCGTGCCTTGTCGAGATTGCCGTTGTCCGGCCAAGAATTGAGCGGTGCGAAGCGCTGTTGACCACTGTTTGCTCCGCCGCGCCCGTCAGCGGTCCGGTAGGTGCCGGCTGCGTGCCAAGCCATTCGGATCATGAACGGGCCATAATGTCCGTAATCGGCCGGCCACCACGGCTGGCTGTCGGTCATCAGCGCCGTAAGATCGGCCTTCAGCGCCGCATAATCGAGCGCCTTAAACGCTTTTGCATAGTCGAAATCGGGGCCCATCGGATCACCCGACACGCCACCTTGCGAAAGAATGTCGAGCGGGAGCGCCTCGGGCCACCAGTCACGGTTGGTGCGGCCGAGCAGCGAGCGCACGGTCGTCGGCTTGTCCACCGGGCAGCCACCCATCGAGCCGGTCTTTGCGTCCATGTCGAAATCCTCCATCATTCATTGGTCGAAGCGACGCTTAGGCGCGCCCGCGTCACCTGGGAAACGAGATTCCTCGGTCAGTGAAACCTGCACAATCGATCAACGCTTTTTAAAAACGCGGCCAGTTACGGCCCGGCGTTCCTGAACTCGCGCCTCAATCCATGTGCTTCAGCCCGGCCCGCAGATAATCATAGCCGGTGACGAAGGTTAGCGCGGCTGCCGCCCACAGGCACACCAGCCCGGTCAGGTGGACCCAGCCATAATAAGGAACCGCGCCGCCGAGGATCAGCGCCCCCAATGCAACCAGCTGCAAAGTTGTCTTCCATTTGGCAAGAGCGCTGACTGGCATCGAGACATTGAGCGGCGCAAGAAATTCGCGAAGTCCCGAAACCATGATTTCGCGGAGCAGGATGACCAGCGCGGGAATGATGTTAAGCCCGGCGATTTCGGGCTCGGGATTGGCCTTGCGGCTGGAAATCAGCATCATCAGCACCGCCGCAACCATGATCTTGTCGGCGATCGGATCGAGGAACTGGCCAAGCCGCGAGGTCAGACCCTGCGCCCGGGCCAGGTAGCCGTCGAGATAATCGGTCATGCCGACGATGCAGTAGAGGACGAAGGTGATCGCATAATCGAGCGGCGCCGGGCGCCACAGCAGGAACACCAGGATCGGCACCGCGAGGATTCGCGACAAAGTCAGAAGGTTGGGAAGCGAGAGCATCGTTGGCCGATGCCGTTATAGCGTTTGGCGCGGTCGCGAAAGCTGGCTATGCCCCGCCCCGCCTCTCATGAAACCCGCAGCAGCCAACGCTTGATCCAGAACGTCAGCCATCTGCTGCGCGCGCGGCGCTTCCTGCCCTTGTTCACCACGCAGTTCCTGGGCGCGTTCAACGACAGCCTGTTCAAGCAGGCGGTCGTGCTGTTTGTGACCTACCAACTCTATTCGGACGCCAACAAGGAAGCGCAGTTCAGCGCAATCGCGCAATTCCTGTTCATCATCCCGTTCGTGCTGTTCTCCGCGGCCGCAGGTCAGCTCGCCGACATTCGCGACAAGGCCAGGCTGATCCGAATCATCAAGGCGGTTGAAATCGGGATCATGGCGGTTGGCGGCGCCGGACTTGCGCTCTCCAGCATACCGCTGATGCTTGCCGCGGTGTTCGCCATGGGCCTCCATTCGACGTTTTTCGGGCCGATCAAATATGCGATCCTGCCGCAGCATCTGAACCGCGACGAAGTTCTTGGTGGAACCGGGCTGGTCGAGGCAGGCACCTACATTGCGATCCTTGGCGGGACGAGTGCCGCCGGAGGCCTTGCGGCATTTCCGAAACTGGCGGCGATCGCCTGCGTCGTGATTGCCTCAATCGGGCTTCTCGCCGGTCGTCAGGTTCCCCCTGCCCCACCACACAGCGATGCTCCCCCGCCCGACTGGCACATCATCCGGGCGTCGGTGAAGCTGGTCAGCGGGACAATGCACATCCGCCGCCTGTTCCTGGCGATCTGCGCGATCAGCTTTTTCTGGACGATCGGGTCGGTGCTGATCATCATTTTCCCACCGCTGGTAAAGAACGTCCTTGGCGCCGACGAGCATGTCGCGACCCTGTTCATCGCCATGTTTTCAATCGGCGTCGCAATCGGGTCGATCGTCATCAACCGATTGCTCAAAAGCCAGGTGTCGGCTCGCTATGCTCCGCGGTCGGTGCTTGCGATGGGCGTACTGGTCGTACTGCTCTACTTCGTCAGCCAGTCGTGGGCGAGGCATTCACAAGGTGAACTGATCACCTTTGCCAATTTCCTCTATCAGCCGAGCGCCGCGATTCTCCTTCTGACGCTGTTGGGAATCGCGATCACCGGCGGGATGTTCGTTGTTCCGCTCTATGCCTTTTTGACGACCACGGTGGACAAGTCGAAAACGGCGCGCACGGTGGCAGCCAACAACATCGTCAATTCGCTGGCGATGGCGCTGGGCGCGATCGTGTCAATCGGACTGACTGCGGCCCATATCGGTCCGGCCGCGCAACTGCTTCTCGTCGCGGCGATGTGCCTGGTGTCGGCTTGGCTTGGGTGGAAGCTCCATCTCGCCTGCGATAACGCGCAAGACGGCCAAGCCGCTCAAGTCAGGCGATAAACACCGAAACGAAGATGAACCCGGCGGCAAAGGTCGTCGCGAACAGCTTCAGATCATCGCTGAGCCAGGCCAGCGGCTCGGTTGCCGGGGTGCTCGCGCCAAGGTCGAGCATCCGGCCGCGGCCGAAGCGCCTGGGGTCGAGTGCAATGACGGGACGGGCGAGATCCATGGAAAGTCCTTAACGCGGCTTTTACCATGTTCAAACCCGGCAAACGAACGTCGGCTCCAACCGTCCCGCGGTGGGACAGGCTGACGCTTTCTCGCAGCGCATGGGAGTGGGGCGTGAGGGAGTGTCCGCTTTCGACCCATTGCGGACATTAGGAGGAGCTAAAGAGCGCGCGCCTTTTTGCGGAGGTAGTACAGCAGGGACAGAGCGAATAGCACCGTGGCGCAAACCACGGAAACTACCTTTGCCTCGTAGTCGCCCCGGAAAACGCCGCTCAAAGACCCGAGATACAGGAGGACAATGAGCGTCCCGTAGAACAAGTGCTTCTGGATAGAGGCTGGCCTCATCTCCACTTGCCGCCCCTATTTGTCGTAGAACCCAATGTCCGCTTTCCACCCATAGCGGACGCTAACTCGTGGCTATGGATCCTTTCTTACGGGTTGATGCAGTGATCACGCGAGCCACCGACTTCGGGGCACGTGTCACCCAATCCAGCGCTATTAGCGGCAGCAACAACTACGACCACGGCGAGCAAGACGCCTCCAACCAGAACCAAGCTAGTGCCCTTGCTCAGCCCCATCTTGCGCTCAGCCTGGCCGACCTCCTGGCCGCCGACATAAAACAGCGGCTTGCCCGGTTTGGACACGCCAAGCGCAATGCCCGACGAGTTGAACGAGCGCAGGCGCCAAGGCTCGGCAGAGTTAGGCCTGTAGGTTGTAAGCTGAAGTCGAGCCTCAGGCTTTGCCGCCTCGTGCGCGCCGAAAGGCAACTTGATCGTCAGACCGCCGAAGGCAGCGGGTTGGGAATCGGCTGCAACGGTATTGCGAAGTGGGAAGTCGGCAGCGGCCAAGGGCTGCGCGACAAGAGTAACCGATGCAATGAACATGCCCAAGCTTGTACGGATCATTTTGCCCCCTTGCCGACCGGCGCGCGGCCGCTTTAGTCAAGAGGGCTCGCCCTGCATTGAGAGTCAAGAGCCGCCGCCCAATCTCCGCCAGCCGAATCGCCCGCAACGCCCGCTTTCCTCCCAAAGAAGACCTAAATTGCTAGGTGCCCCTGGCGATCTCCACGCTGCTCCGAATTGCGGCAGCGTGCTGTTCCCCAAGTTAAATGGTTGTCAAATCCGTGTCCGACGTCTGTCCAGGCTTGAGCGCGAGACTTTGGCCGCTTTGCCCGGATGATTCAGAAGATCGGCGGGAAACTGTGGTGCGGACGCCGGGACTTGAACCCGGACTCCCGATGGGGAAGAGGATTTTAAGTCCCCAGCGTCTACCGTTCCGCCACGTCCGCCCAGATTGGTGAGGCTTTGGCGCGCGCAAATCCTCCGTCTGCCGACTGCAGTTCAGCGGGTCCTAATCCGCAGTCACTTCCTGGATGTTGAGCCGCTCGCGCATTTCCTTGCCCGGCTTGAAATAGGGCACGCGCTTGGCATCGACCGAAACCGATTCCCCGGTGCGCGGGTTGCGCCCGGTGTGGGCATCGCGCTGGCGAGTCGAGAAAGCGCCGAAGCCGCGAAGCTCGACCCGGCCGCCGTGGGCCAACTGATCGGTAATCGAATCGAAAATGGCGCTGACAACTCCCTCCACCTCACGCTGGGTAAGGTCGGGAAAGTCGGTGCAGAGCTTCTGCACGAGTTCGGAACGGATCATGCAAAGTCCCCGCATTGGGTGGAGCGGCCCCTACTCCCCCAAAGCACTCGAGGGGGCCGCGAACATGCTCACGCTGTCAGGAAAGTCCCGCCCGCGCAAGCCGGTTAAGGCGGCGTTCCTTCGCAGAAACGCCGCCTTTCCTTCACTTCTTCTTGGCGGGCTTGTCCTCGCTTGCAGTCGCCGCGGCCTTTTCCTTGAGCGCCTGGCCAAGGATGTCGCCGAGCGATGCCCCCGAGTCCGAGCTTCCGTATTGGGCAACGGCCTGCTTTTCTTCCGAGATCTGAAGCGCCTTGACCGAGAAGTTGGGCTTCTTGGACCGGTCGAACCCGATCACCAGAGCGTCGAACTTCTGGCCGACTTGGAAACGCTCGGCGCGCTGCTCGTCGCGGTCGCGGCCAAGGTCGATGCGCTTGACGAAGCCGGTTGCTCCATCGTCGCCGACCTGGACGTCGAGGCCGGCGTCCTGGATCGCACGAACGATCACGGTAACCTGGTCGCCCTTCTTGACGCCGCCGGCCGAGCTTGATCCGCCGCCGCCAGCTGTCGATCCGGCACCGGCTCCGCTTCCGGCCCCGCTTCCGGCTCCGGCACCGCCCTTTTCAAGCTGCTTCATGCCGAGCGAGATGCGCTCCTTTTCGACATCGACGTCGAGGACCTGGGCCTTGACCGTCTCGCCCTTGTGATGAAGCGCAAGTGCTTCCTCGCCCGAAACGCCCCAGGCGATATCGGACATGTGGACCATTCCATCGACGTCGCCTTCAAGCCCGACGAACAGGCCGAATTCGGTCGAATTCTTGACTTCGCCCTCGACGGTCGAGCCGACCGGATGCTGTTCGGCAAAGGCCGCCCACGGATTTTCCTGGGCCTGCTTGAGGCCAAGCGAAATTCGGCGCTTCTCCTGGTCGACCTCGAGCACCTTGACCTCGACTTCTTGGCTGGTGCTGACGATCTTGCCGGGGTGAACATTCTTCTTGGTCCAGCTCATTTCGGAGACGTGGACGAGGCCTTCGATGCCCGGCTCGAGCTCGACGAAGGCGCCATATTCGGTGATATTGGTCACTCGGCCGGTGAACACGCCGTCGACGGGATATTTGGCGGTTGCGCCTTCCCACGGATCGCTTTCGAGCTGCTTCATGCCAAGCGAGATGCGCTGGGTCTCGCGATTGATGCGGATGATCTGCACCTTCACCGTATCGCCGATGTTGAGCACTTCGGACGGGTGGTTGACCCGCTTGTAGCTGACATCGGTAACGTGCAGCAGGCCGTCGATCCCGCCAAGGTCGACGAATGCGCCATAGTCGGTGATGTTCTTGACGATGCCTTCGATGACCTGGCCTTCGGCGAGGCTCTGGATGAGGCCGCTGCGCTGCTCGGCGCGGGTTTCTTCGAGGATTGCGCGGCGCGACACCACGATATTGCCGCGGCGGCGATCCATCTTCAGGATCTGGAACGGCTGCAACAGGTCCATCAACGGCTGGACGTCGCGGACCGGGCGAATATCGACCTGGCTTCCAGGAAGAAAGGCAACGGCGCCGCCAAGATCGACGGTAAAGCCGCCCTTCACTCGGCCGAAGATCGTGCCTTCGACGCGGTTGCCGGCTTCGAATTCCTTTTCGAGCACGTCCCACGCAGCTTCGCGGCGAGCGCGGTCGCGCGACAGCATTGCCTCGCCGGCGCTGTTTTCCACCCGATCGACATAGACTTCGACTTCGTCGCCGATCTTGATTTCGGCCTTCTGGCCCGGAGCTGCAAACTCGCGCAGAGCAACTCGTCCCTCCGACTTCAGCCCAACATCGATCACCGCCATATCGTTTTCGATGCCTGTGACGATGCCCTTGACGACCTTGCCTTCAAAGGTTTCGTTCTCGCCGCCAAGGCTTTCGTTGAGCATGGCCGCAAAGTCATCGCGGGTCGGGAAGGTGGTGGTCGCCATAAGGTCTGGTATCGCTTTCAAGTCATTAGGGCCTGCCGCCGTCTCGCCACCATGGCGAACTTTACATGCGGACCTGGTCGAACAATGGGCCGCACCGGCTTATTCCGGATGCGGCATCCGCCAAGACAGCCCGAAGGACGGCAAAAGGCGCGCCGCGGCCCGGTCAACCGGGCACCGTACGCGCTCGCCAAAGGACGGGCTGCCCGCGAAAACCTTAACAGGCTCTTCGCCGGACGGCGCGCCCTGTAGCCGAGAGGGCGCCACAGGGCAAGCACGGGCCGGCACCGGGACGTACATTGAATCGGCGGCGGAGGCGCCCATTTTGCGATGATGGTCCCGCTTTCCGTACTTGACTTGGCGCCAATCGTCGAAGGCGGCGATGCCGGCCAGTCGTTCCGCAACTCGGCCGACCTTGCCCGCCAGGCCGAGGGGCTCGGCTACAAGCGCTTCTGGATGGCCGAGCATCATTCGATGCCGGGCATTGCAAGCGCCGCGACCAGCGTCGCTTTGGCCTATGTCGGGACCAACACCTCGACGATCCGCATCGGCGCTGGGGGAATCATGCTCCCCAACCATTCGCCGCTGGTCATCGCCGAGCAGTTTGGGACTCTCGAAAGCCTGTTTCCAGGCCGCGTTGACCTTGGGCTTGGCCGCGCTCCCGGCACCGACCAGGCGGCCGCCTTCGCCCTTCGCCGCAACCTCACGTCGGACGAGAGGCAGTTCCCCGACGATGTCGTCGAGCTGATGGGCTATTTTCGCGGGCAGAACGGACGAGTTCGAGCGATCCCCGGCGAGGGGCTTGCGGTCCCGCTGTGGATCCTCGGTTCGAGCCTGTTCGGGGCTCAGCTCGCGGCCATGCTCGGCCTGCCTTACGCCTTTGCATCGCATTTCGCGCCGCAGATGATGATGGACGCGATCGCTCTCTATCGCGAGCGGTTCGAACCGTCCGACCAGCTCGACCGGCCCTATGTCATGCTCGGCTTCAACGCGATCGTCGCCGACAGCGATGCAGAAGCGCAGCTCCTCGCGACATCGGTTCAGCAGGCGTTCGTTGCGCTGCGCTCCGGGACGCCCATCAAGCTTCCGCCGCCAAAAGCCGGCTTCACGCAAGAGCTGCCGCTGGCAGCTCGAGCTTCTCTTGAGCAAGTGCTTTCGGTTTCGGCGATCGGCGACCCAGCGACTGCGCGGCGCTCGGTCAGCGACTTCGTTGCTCGAACCCGGCCCGATGAGCTGATGATCACCGCGCAAATCTTCGACCACCAGGCGCGGCTTCGCTCCTTCGAACTGCTGATGGACGCGGTTGGCGTCCCTTCCCAGCCAGCCGCTTAGGAGCTTTCGATGTCCGTACTTTTCTCGCCGCTGACCGTCGGCGGGCTCGAACTTCGAAACCGGATCGTGATCGCGCCGATGTGCCAATATTCGGCGCAGGACGGCTGCATGACCGACTGGCACCTCATCCATTTGGGAAATCTCGCTTTGTCGGGGGCGGCGCTGCTGACGATCGAGGCCACGGCGGTCTCGCCCGAAGGTCGCATCAGCTGGGACGATAGCGGCCTGTGGTCCGACGCCAACGAGGTTGCGATGGCGCGCGTCCTGGCAAGCGTCCGGCGGTGGTCGGATATGCCGATCGCGATCCAGCTTGCCCATGCCGGGCGCAAGGCATCGACCGAAAAGCCTTGGCTCGGCGGCGGCCAGATCGCGCCGGGAATGCGGAACGGCTGGCAGACGCTCGCCCCCTCGCCGCTTCCCTATCTCGCAGCCGAGCATGCGCCGGCCGAGCTCGACGCGGATGGCATGGAGCGCGTCCGGACAGCGTTTGCCGACGCCGCGGTCCGCGCTGCCCGGCTGGGCCTCGACGCAGTCCAGCTCCACGGCGCCCACGGCTATTTGCTCCACCAGTTTCTCTCGCCGTTGTCGAACCGGCGGACCGACGATTATGGCGGAAGCCTCGAAAACCGGATGCGCTTCCCGCTCGAAGTGTTCGACGCGGTGCGATCGGCCTTCCCTGGCGACCGGCCGGTGACGCTGCGCCTGTCGGCGACCGACTGGGTCGAAGGCGGCTGGGACATCGATCAGTCGATCGCCTTCGCCCGGGCGCTGGAACGACATGGTTGCGCGGCGATCCACGTTTCGAGCGGCGGGCTCGACCACCGCCAGGCGATCCCGGTCGGCCCCGGCTATCAAGTGCCGTTTGCGCGCGCGATTCGTTCGCAGGTCTCGATCCCGGTCGAGGCCGTCGGGCTGATTACTGGCTTTGACCAGGCCGAGTCCATCGTCAGCTCGGGCGATGCCGATATGGTCGCACTTGCCCGGGGAATCCTGTTCGATCCCCGCTGGCCATGGCACGCCGCCGCCCACCTTGGAGCGCGGGTCGCGGCACCGCCCCAGTATCTCCGGTCGCAGCCCAGCGCCCACCGCCATCTATTCGACGAGGAAGCTGGTCATCGGATGCGCTGAAATAGGGTTTTCCCTATTGCTTGGTAGGAACAAATAGGAAACAGTGTGGCTTTGGAGTCGCTTGTGATGGTCATCCTCGATGCGCCGCTGCTGATTGCCCTTGCGGCACTGATCAGCAGCATTTCCGCCTTCATCTGGGCGCTTCGGCGAAAGCCGTGAAGCGGACCGCTTGCCGGTCGTGCCGAAACACTTCGATGGGTGCAGCAACGCCACGGCCTTGGAAAATCGTAAAAAGTGCCTTCCCGGGCAACCACCTGTTAAGGTACATGGAATGCAATACGAACGACTTCGATTACAAGGATTTAGATAGCGATGGCGATTGCAAGAATTCTGTTCGGGCTCGGCTTCACTGCGGCGTCAGCGATTGCAGCGAGCGCACCAGCCGCGGCCCAGGATGCTGCTCCGGCGCGGCCGGTCGTTGCCGTTGCTTCGCCGGTTGCGGCGGCCCCAGTCGCCGACTTCAATGTCGAACCCTATTACGCCGCACGCCCGGGCGCGCTGGTCTGGCTAGGCACCGCCGAAGGACGGGCAGCGGCTGCCAAGCTTCCGCAAATCCTTCGCCGTGCTCCGATCGACGGGCTGGCCGACGGCCCCGCGCTTGCAGCTTCGGTCGAAGCTGCGCTGGCGCGGAGCGCAACTGTTCCGCAACTCGACGACGACAAGGTCATTTCGACGGCCTGGGTTCGCTTTGTCCAGGCACTAAAGGCGCCGGTCAGCGGAGTGAGTTACGGCGATCCGGCGCGCGCTTTGAAGCTGCCGAATGCTAGCGCAGCGCTGCTTGCCGCCGCTTCGGCGCCGTCGCTGGGGACCCACGTCGACCGGGTTGCAACGGTCAATCCGTTCTACGACTCGCTTCGCGCCAATGCCCTCAAAAGCGGCTCGGCGAGCGATCCCCGGGTCCGCGACACGCTCAACCGGCTTCGGCTGGTCCCAGCCACCGGCCGGGCGATCCTGGTCGATGTCGCCAATGCCGAACTGATGATGCTTCAGGATGGGCAGGTGATCGACACCATGCGAACCGTTGTCGGCAAGCCAGATTATCCGACCCCGCTGATCGCCGGGACAATCCATTACGTCACCTTCAATCCCTATTGGCACATTCCCCAGGACGTCGCCCGGCGGAAGGTGGCGCCGGTGGTTCTCAAGCGGGGCGTGTCCTATCTGAAGGCCGCCCGCTACCAGACCGTTGCGGCGTTCGGCGGCGACAAGGAGCAGCCCATTGATCCGACGAGCGTCGACTGGAAGGCGGTCGCAAGTGGCGCGGCCGAGGTCAATATCCGCCAGCTGACCGGTCCCGCCAACATGATGGGCAAGATGAAATTCGGCTTCGTCAACGATTACGGGATTTTCCTGCACGATACCCCGCACAAGGATTTCTTCCTCAAGCCCAAGCGCAATCTGAGCCTTGGCTGCGTCCGCCTCCAGCATCCCGAAGCGCTTGCCAAATGGCTGCTTGGCCATGACCCGGTGGCGCCGGGCACCGACGCCGAACAGAATGTCCAGCTGGACGAGGGCGTGCCGGTCTACATCAGCTACCTGACCGCGCGGCCCGACGGCGACAAGCTTGCGTTCGCTCCGGATGTCTATGGGCTCGATGGGCCGGTGGTTCAGACCAAGATCGCGACAGCCTCGGCAGGTTCTTCGAGTTCTTCGGGCTCCTCGAACCGCCGCTGACGTCCTAAAGCGCGGCGATCCGCTCCTCGCTCAGCCGCACCGCCTGCGCAATCGCGGCCTCCTGCCCAAGCGCCGAGGTATCGAGCAGGATCGCGTCCGCGGCCTTGACGAGCGGCGCTTCCGCACGGGTTGAATCGCGCTCGTCGCGGGCCAGGATGTCGGCCAGCACGTCGTCGAGATGGGCGTGCATTCCACGGCCATCGAGTTCGCTCAGCCGGCGCTTGGCGCGGACCAGCGGACTTGCCGTGATGAATAGCTTTACGCCTGCATCGGGGGCAATGACGGTGCCGATGTCCCGGCCATCGAGGACTGCCCCGCTGGCCTGGCCGGCGAAGTCGCGCTGGCGCTCGATCAAGGCGGAGCGCACCGCCCGATAGGCCGAGATCGAGGATGCGATCTTGGACACCGGTTCGGACCGAAGCTCGGGGTCATCGGCGTCGAGGTGCAGTTCGGCGCAGGCGCGAACCGCTTCGAACTCGCTCGACGGATCACCGCCCCAGCGCCACAGGTTGAGCGCTGCTGCGCGATAAAGCAGGCCGGTATCCATGTGCGGAAGATTGAAATGGGTGCCGAGCGCGCGGGCGATCGTGCCCTTGCCGCTCGCGGCCGGTCCGTCGACCGCAATTATCAGCGGTCTTTTTCTGTCAGCGCCAATCACCATATGCCGTTCCAAGCGCCGCGCTTTGACATAGGGGTTATGCCTATGGCAAGGCGCGCCGCCGAGCGCCGGACCTGCCGGCGAACCTACATTTGACTGGAGTTCAGTTTCCCATGGTGAAGCCCGAATGGGGCGCCAAGCGCACTTGCCCCAAGTGCTCGACCCGTTTCTATGACCTTGGCAAGGACGATCCGGTGCACTGCATCGAATGCGGCGCCGATTTCGTACCCGAGCCCGTGCTGAAGTCCAAGCAGCCGATGGCCTTCGAGGCCGCTCCAACGCGGACCAAGGAGCCGGTTGAGGACAAGGATCTCGCAGCCGAGGACCTGGCCGT
>JBDSSR010000166.1:0-7145 GCA_039928675.1 Sphingomicrobium sp.
CCCGATCCGCTCGATGAGCCTGGAGCGGTCGAGGCCGAGCTGATGGTGCTTGCAAGCGACGATCCGACATGGTCGACGAACTGGCCTGGGTTGCTCCACGGATCGCCCGTCCCGCTATACCAGGCAAAGCCCTGGCGCCCCTGTGAATTGGCCCCATCGGCAGCTGCCGCAAGCACCGACGCGAAGCGCTTGGCCCAGTGGTTCTCGACTCCAAGCGCGATTGCGTAGGGGAGGTATTTCTCGAAAATCGCGGGCGTATCCTTGGGCGGGGTCATTCGGTCGAGCCGCTCGCCTTCGGCGATCGAAAGATATTGTTTGAAACCGGCGATATCGTCGAGGACCTTGCGGCCGGCCGAAGTCGGCGCGGCCATCCACCAGAAACCGCTGATCACCAGCGGGAAGGCGAGCGCTGGAAGGAGCAGGGGCAACAACCAGCCGCTGTCGAGCGCTGCTCCGATGATCGGCATTCCAAGGGCGAAGGAGACGGCCAGCGCGACGAACCCGACCAGGACCAGAATGCATTTGCCGCCGGCAGAATCATGAAAGGCCAGCCACGCGATAGCGGCAGCGGCGAGCGAGGCGAGGACGACGCCCACCGGCCACAGCGGAACGCTTCCGGTCGCCGCTGCAACCGCCGCCGCAACGGTCCACAGGCCAGCTGCGAAGAATAAAGCGCCCGCCACTGCCCAGCCATAATTGCGCTTGAACAGCGTGCCTTCATATTGCTCCTTGAGAGCGCTGGACAAGGCCGACTTGGCAGACGCGAAAGCCTCATGGTTGGTCTGCTTCATGGCGATCGTTTCGCCGGGCTCGCACAGTGCCTCAAGCGCTGCCTGCTCGTCCTTTGGAAGCGGCGATCCACCGGCCAGCCGTTCGATGGTTCGCGACGTTCCTCCGAAGAAGCCGCCATCGTCCTCGGCGATCTTGACATGGCCGCGAACGCCCATGTCAATCAGCGCCGCCGCAAAGGCGCGATTGTCGGCCGCCATCTTGACCACGAAGCGCATCCCCGCCGGGCTCAGGGCGTCGGGTGGAGCGAAGATCGGCACTACGGTTCCGGCGCGCGGATTGCGGCCCGCCCGGCGCCACGCAAGGACGTAGAAACCGAGCAGCCCAAGCAGTGCCAGTACGCCGAGCGCGGGCGGTCCGTAATCGGCCAGCAACCAGCCTGCTCGAGTAGCGCCTCCGGGGGGATCGATTGCGCCCTTCGGAAAGGCCGCTGCGACCGTCAGGCCTTCATAGGCGCCCAGCGGCACAGTCGTCCGAAAAGCGATCTCGCCGGGCTTTTCGTCGCTGACCACGGCGTTGGCGGCGGTTGCGCCTTGCGCGCCGGTGTAGAGCGATCGCTGGCCGAAGCTGACAGGTCCGGGCAGCCGGATCCGGGCAATTGCCTCGTCGATCGGGAACGCCCAGCCGGTGCCCGTCGCGTTCCAGTAGAGTTCGTCATAGCCGTCGAACCGGCCGATCTGGCGGGTCGTCCGGTAATGAAGTGCGTAGCTGTGCTCGCCGGGATCGACGAGCTTGTCCGGGTCGCCGACCTTGATCCGGACGCCGTTGGCGATCGTTTCGGTCGACGCGGCAACCGGCATTCCGTCGAGTGTCGCGCCTTCAAAGGTGAAGCCGACCCGGACCTTAGAGCCGTGAGGCCCGCGATAGCGCGTCGGGAATTCGCGCACGATGCCGTGCCGGATGGCGCCGCCCTCGGCACGGACGGCGATGGTCTCGGTGACGTCGAGCGTGCTGTCCTTGCGGATCTGGACGTCGGAAACGAACCGCAAGATGCGCTCGTCGGCCTGGGCCGCCGTCGCCGCAAGGAACAGGAGCAAGGGGGGCAGGGCGCTCCACGCGCTCCGCATGGTCAGGCGGCCGGCTTGGCGAATGCGACCTTGGGAGCGCTCTGGATCGCCGGATCATCGTCCTGATAGGAGGGCTCCTCGCTGAACCCGAGCGGGCGCGCGACGAGCACTGCCGGAAAGCTTTGCACCGACGAATTGAGGTCGCGGACGGTGGCGTTGTAATAGCGCCGGGCGCTCTGCAGTTCGCTTTCGATCGAAGCCAGCTGGTCCTGAAGCTGAAGGAAGTTGGTGCTTGCCTTGAGCTCGGGATAGGCCTCGGCAACGGCCATCAACCGGCCGAGAATACCGGTCATTTGCGCGTCGGCCTGAGCCGTCGCCTGGACGTTCCCCGCGCTTACCCCCGCATTGCCCATCGCCGCCCGCGCCCGCGTGACCTCTTCGAACACCGCGCTTTCATGAGCGGCATAGCCTTGAACCGATTCGACCAGATTGGGGATGAGATCGGCCCGGCGGCGAAGCTGGACGGTGATCCCGCTGAACGCCTCTTTGACCAGCGCGCGAAGCCGCACCAGCCGGTTGTACATGCCCATTACGTAAAGCAGCGCAAGGACGATGACGCCCAGTACGATCCAGCCAGTCAAACCCATGTTCAAGCCCCCGTTTCAAGACCGCACATAAGCGATTTTGCAATACGCCGCTAGAAGGCGGGCAGCCCGGTAATCGCCCGGCCCATGATCAGCGCGTGGACGTCGTGCGTACCTTCGTAGGTGTTGACCGTTTCCAGATTGGCGGCGTGGCGCATGACGTGGAATTCGGCCGAGATTCCGTTGCCGCCGTGCATGTCGCGCGCGGTTCGAGCAATCTCCAGCGCCTTGCCGCAATTGTTGCGCTTGATCAGGCTGATCGTCTCGGGGATCAGTTCGCCCTCGTCCAACCGGCGACCGACCCGAAGCGAGGCCTGAAGCCCAAGCGCGATTTCGGTCGCCATATTGGCAAGCTTGAGCTGGACCAGTTGCGTGGCGGCGAGTGGACGGCCGAACTGCTTGCGGTCGAGGGTATATTGGCGGGCGGCAGCGAAGCACGCCTCGGCCGCGCCCATTGTCCCCCAGCTGATCCCGTAGCGGGCGCGGTTAAGGCAGCCGAACGGACCCTTGAGCCCTTCTACGTCAGGCAGGAGCGAGTCCTCGCCGACGTCAACGCCATCCATGACGATTTCACCGGTGATCGATGCCCGCAAGGACAGCTTTGCGCCAATTTTCGGAGCGGACAGGCCGGCCATGCCCTTTTCAAGGACGAAGCCGCGGATTTTTCCGTCATGGGCATCCGATTTGGCCCACACCACGAACACGTCGGCGATCGGCGAGTTGGTGATCCACATCTTGGTCCCGGTCAGGCGATAGCCGTCGGCGGTCTTTGTCGCGCGCGTGCGCATGCTCCCGGGATCGGATCCGGCGTCGGGCTCGGTCAGGCCGAAACAGCCGACCCATTCGCCGCTCGCCAGTTTTGGCAGAAACTTCAGCCGCTGCTCTTCCGAGCCATAGGCCAGGATCGGATACATCACGAGGCTCGACTGGACCGACATCGCCGAGCGATAGCCACTGTCGACCCGTTCGACCGCGCGCGCGATCAACCCGTAGCTGACGTAGCCGAGCCCGGCGCCGCCATATTGCTCGGGCACGGTTGCACCAAGCAGGCCAAGCTCGCCAAACTCGCTCATGATCTCGCGGTCGAACCGCTCGTCGAGATAGGCCGAGGTGACCCGGGGCAGGAGCTTGCTTTGAGCGTAGCCCTCGGCGGTATCTCGGACCAGCCGCTCTTCATCGGTCAGTTGCCGATCGAGGTCGAACGGATCGGACCAGTCGAACGGAAGTATTTTCGGCTCAGCCAAGTGACGCGGCCTTCGATGGTTGGATATCGCGCGCCGCTCTAGCTTGCAGCGCAAGACCGCACCAGCCCTGCGGCAGCTAGCCGGCCGGGGGGAGCATCAAAACGTGCCCTTCACCCGGAAGGAAAAGATCGGTCCGATCAGCTGATTGGCCTCCTGGTAGAAAGCGACCGGGCTGCTGTCGCGCCAATCCTCGTAGACGGTGCGGAGGCGGCGATGCCGAGCGTTGAGGATGTTGCTGACGGTCGCTTGCACCGTCATTCCAAACACATTCTTATGTTCGACATAGACGTCGACGAACAGCGGACCTTCCCAGCTGTTCGATATCTCGGTCAGGTAATAGCGTTTCGAATAGTCACCGTAATTGCCCTCGATGCCCCAGGCGAATGCGCTGTGGGGAACGTCGTCGCGCAAAGAGAGGTTGGCCCAGCCGCGCTGAACCCCGCCGATGTCGCGCAACTGGCCGGTCAGCGGGTCTTTGACGCGGGTCTTTTCGAACCCGAAACTGGCGTCGAGCTTGGCGCCCTTCCAGCCGAGCGGATCGAAATTGATCGTGCTGGTGCTCTCCACCCCCCAGCGGGTGGCGTGGGGCAAGTTGCCGACGCCCTCGGTGTGGTTGTCGAGCGGGATGATGTCGACGATGTCCTCGACCGAATAATAATGGGCATTGAGCACGGTCTTGCCGAGCTTACCAAGCTCGTGCCCGACCTCCGCTTCCAACTCCCAGCTCTGGGGCGGCACGAGGTCGGGATTGCCAGCATTCTCGCGATCGTCGTTGAGCTTGGGCTGAGCGAGAAAATCATAAAAACTGATCTGGCCGACCCGGCGCCGGGCCTTGAGGCTGACGTCCCACGACTTGGCCGGCCGCCAGCCAAGGATGATGCTGCCCTTGGGACGGACAAAGCGCCGCGCCTTCTGGTCATCGTCGACCCGGTCAAGCCACGAAATTTCGCCCCCGGCGGCGACTTGAAGGTCAACGTTGGGGGCGAGGGGACGGCTCAATGTCGCGATGGCTTCATAGCGGACCTCGGTGACCTTGCCGGTCCCTTCCGGAAAGTCGATCGGTTCGAACTGGCCGTCGGCGTTCAGAAGCGACAGCCCGCCGAGCTGATTCAATGAGTTGTAGGCTCGCTCGAACGTGACCTGCCAGTCGTTCTTCCCCGTCTTCCAACCATATTCAGCGCGGCCGATCGTCTCTCCGATATGCGAATTGCGGGTGTAAAGGATGCCGTCGTCAGGCGAGCCATCCGAGTGACGGTTGAGCTGGGTCTCAACCAACGGTTCGTGGTCGAGGTGGCGAAGCCCGATCACTTTCATTCGTCCGGGTCCGAGCTTGAATTCATAGTCGGCATTGACGTCGTAATAGAAGCCGTCGAGCTTCGCGATGTCGGTGCGGCGCGACGGATCGCCGTCGACCGGGTAGCGGTCCTCGACCAGATGCTGGGGCGCCCAGTACGGCGTATAGCCGAGCGTCAGATTGCCGATTGATCCGTGGGCCCCCTTGTAATGGAGCTTGGTCTGGAAGGTGACGAGGTCGGATTCGTTGTGAACGATCTGCTCGCGACGCTCGATCAAGTTGCGGTCTCGGTCGTAGATGGCAATCGGACCGCCCAGGCCTCCGCGACCGGTGTCGTCCTTGACCGACAAGGTGTAGTCGATTGGACCGGTGTTGTCGGTCCAGCTGACATTGCCCTCGAACAGCCGCGGCTTGGCATAATGCGCCCTGAAATCGGGGTGCCATTCAAACTGGCCGCTGCCCTTCTTGCGGGCCTGAGTTATGATATTGGCGACCTGTCCCGAAAGCCCGGCGACGCCCAGGCTCGACGCGTCGACGATCTCTATCCGGGCAACGCTTGAAGCTGCAGTCCGCCTGAGCTCGTCGACCGCACCGCCGGATTTGTTGGCGATCCGCTCGCCGTTGATCAGGACATTCTCGCTTGCCTGGCCAAGGCCGCGGTCAAGCTCTCCCGTTGAAGGCGATTTGATCGTGAAGCCGGGAACCTGGCTCAGCATATCGAAGGCCGTACGCGGCGCGAACCGGGCAAAGTCGGCGGGCAGATAGACGCCCTTTTTGCCGGCCGATTTCTCAACCGGCGGGGCGACGATCGCGGGGTCCGACGACGGCGCGGGAACCGTCTGGGCCGCGGCCGGGGCGAATGGCAGCACTGCTGCGGTGACAAGCAGAACGATCGACCGGTGGCGCGAAAACATGAAGAATCCTTTTGGACCGCGATTGCGGTGTTTAACTGTGTTATCGATGTATGACGCGTGGCCGTCATTGCTGTCTCGATGAGCGAGCGCACTGGTCCGACCAACGACAGCTTTGGTCACTCGCCAAGACCGATCTTCAGCTTGACCAGCTGATCGGCGGTGCGCGGGTGGAGGCCGTGGGCCTTGAGCGACCGGATGAAGTCGGGTGTGACGTTGAGCGCCTTCAGTTCCACCAGCGTGTCGATATCGAGATTGGGAAAGCCGGCACGAGCGAAACTGGCGATGTAGGCCGGCGTGATATCCAGCGCTTTGAACTCGACAATTTCGCTGGCCTTCATGCGTGGGTAGCCGGCGCGTTTCAGTCCCTCGACATAGTCCGGGGTGATCTTGAGCGCGGCGAACTGCGTCAGTTCGTCGATAGTGCCTGGTCGAAACCCGCCAGCGGCTAGCTCCGCAATATACCGACCGCTGACATCGAGCGCCGAAAGCGCAGTCAGCTGGTCGATGTCGGGTCGCGGATATTTGGCTGCCGCAAGTGCCTCGATCAGTGAGCGGCTGGCCCTGGTCATGGTCAGTCCGAACGCTTCGTCACGGGTTGGACGGGCGATTCCATGGCTTGCCAGATAATCGGAAAAAGCGGCGTCGGGCGTGAAGCGGCAGCGGCCGGCGACGAGGCGATTGCCGCCCGATCCCGCGCAATCGATCCGTCCTGCCTCGCGAACTACGGCAAAGGCAATCGGGCTCGCGCCGTTGGCTATGAAGGCGCGATAGTCGAGCCCAACGAGTTCGCGAATTGCGTAGGACGAGGCGCTGACGTTGTTCCGCCGGTCGTGACCGGACTGCCACATTGCCAGCTGCAGGCTGCTTGTATCGTGGAGCGAGGGCTTGAGTTCGAAACTCCATGAATCGGGCAGTGGGCCAGCGATGCAGGCGCTGGACACGCTGATCACGGCAAACAGCAGTGCCGCGACAAAGGCGAATGTTCGGGTCATTGACCGTCTCCTTTCCGGAAGACAAAGCGGGGGCGATCGCATCGCTTGATGCGTTAAAAACTGGCGGTGTGTCAGAGGTTTGCGGTCGGAGGCCGGAATCTAGCCTGAGCGGTTAACTGCCATCGTCGCGACCGCCCTTGACCGGATGCGGCGGCCGTGGCGGGTTCGGCGGGGAGCGCAGTTGGTCGAGGTCGACCCCGAGCGCCCGCATCTCGATGACCTTGTCGACGCGCGGAGAACCGAAGCCCGAGCGTTGAAGGC
>JBDSSR010000167.1:0-3061 GCA_039928675.1 Sphingomicrobium sp.
AGCGCATAGCTTGCGATGTTGAACGGCACTCCGAGGAAGATGTCGGCGCTGCGCTGGTAAAGCTGGAGATTGAGCCGCCGAGATCCATCCTTGTCGGCCGCAACCTGGGTCTGGAACAGGCAGTGGCACGGCGCCAGCGCCATCTGCCTGAGTTCGCCCGGATTCCACGCCGTGACGATCTGGCGGCGCGAATGCGGGTCGTTGCGGATCAGATCGACCAGCCCGGCAATCTGGTCGATGTGGCGGCCATCGGCGGCCTCCCAGTCGCGCCACTGCTTGCCGTAGACAGGGCCAAGGTCCCCGGTATCGTCCGCCCATTCGTCCCAGATGCGGACCTTGTGCTCGTTCAGCCAGCGGATGTTGGTGTCGCCGCGAAGAAACCACAGCAATTCAACGATGATCGATCGCAAGTGCAGCTTCTTGGTGGTCAGCAGCGGGAAACCGTCGGCAAGGTCGAAGCGCATCTGCGCTCCGAATACCGACAGGGTCCCGGTACCGGTCCGGTCCTGCTGCGCAACTCCGCGGTCGAGAATCTGCTGCATGAGGTCGAGATACTGGCGCATCGGATCGATCATATCGCCTGGACGAGGGGGCACAAGCGCACAGATGGTCAGTCCGAAATGGCGCCAATCCGGACTCGGTTCCGCTAGGTTCCATCGCTGCCCCGTCATAGTTAACTGGCATGCGGTATCAGCGTGTCGAACTCCCCCTGAAACTTGACGGCCTCCCCGCCGCCCGCGACTTTTTTGCCGGTTGTCTGGCCGATTCCGACCCGGCCAGCGAAAGTCTTTGGGTTGCTCACGTCGACGATCAGGCGCGCTGCCTGCATGTGAGTCGGCACGATGGCAACGGCAGCGGCGCCGACTTCCCTCTGCGGCAGATTATTGCCGACGCCGCCGATCGCCACAGCGCCGGAATCGTGCTGGCCCACAACCATCCCAGCGGCGACCCCCGACCGAGCAGTTTGGATTGCTCGGCGACTCGCCGGCTCGCGGTCGCTGCCGAAGCGCTCGATTGCACCGTGCTCGACCATCTCATTTTTGGCGGCGGTGAGTGCAGCAGTCTCAGGCGGCTCGGCTACCTCTGACAAGGCTGGGCCTTACGGACCAACCCCACCAGCATAGTCTGCCCGCATTTCAACTAGCGTTTCGCGTTCGGAGCGGGCCCATCGTTGCGTGGCCAACTCGCGATCAATGCACCGCAGCTGGCGACCAACCAGGTCCCGGACGGCGCCCTTATCGACAAGTCCAACAGAGGCAGCAATCTGCCATGCTGCCGCCATCGGAACGGTGATCGCATGGCTTGCTGCATGCTGCTCGACTTGCGAGCGCGTTGGCAGCGAATCGGAAAAGGGTTGATCTGGCCGCATTTGGGCGACGATCGCCTGTTTCCATCGCGCTTCGATCGTCGTCTGCTCGATGGCCTCACGGCGGGCCGACGATATTGCCGCATCCGCTACGGCTCCATCGGCGATCAGTACTGGCGCGCCGTCGCTGGTGTCGCAAGCAAACCCAGGCGTCGTCACGAACGCATCGAAGCGCGAGACGAGTGCCGAGTCAGGCGTTGAGTAATGGAGCGGCACCGAACGGCATGTCAGTGGCCTGTCGGACCAAATGCTGCAGCGATTTTCATCAAGCGCCGGGCAAGCGCCGGTCCCTCCGTCGAGCGCCAGGGCGGACAGGACAAGATAGCGGGTTCGCGCTTTGCGGCGCTCCTGGGATTTAATCGGCCAGAACCTTGCCGAAAATGCCTTCAGCTGCCGTTTGCGTTCAAAAAAGACCGCTGTTTCGTTCGCCGATCCAGTGGGCGGGAAGTCGGGCTGGTCATAAACCCGAAACATCAACCGAAAGACGAAATGGTCGACGAGCCCGGCTGCTTCCGAAAGTTCGACCTCAGGGGCTCGATTGCAGCATTTTCCGCACAGGGTGCAGGCGAAACGCCTGGACTGATCAGCCAAGCGCCGGCTCAGTCCTTGCAGGGTTCGATCTTGTCGGGCGCGGGACGCGGACCGCTCAGCTTGAATGCAATGAAATAGGCATCTCCGCCCGTCAGAACGCGCGATTGGACCGGAGCCATGCCGAGCGCTGCGAACTCGCACTTGAGCTGGACCGGCGGAATGCCATGGTGCGCGACGGGCCGGTCGGCATCGACCACCACCACCAGCCCATCGGCCTTGAGCCCCTCTCGCAAGTGCCACAGGAACGCATAGGGAGAGGTCACTTCGTGGTACATGTGAACCAGGAAAACCCGGTCGAAAGACGCTTGCGGAAGGCTCGGATTGTCGGGCGTGCCAAGCTTGACCGAGACATTGTCGAGCCGTTCGCGCTGGACCCGGTCGCTCAGCTGATCGTGAACGTCGGGAAGGATGTCCTCGCCGAGCACCCGACCCCTGGGGCCAACGGCCCGGGCCAGGCGAACCGTGTAATACCCCTCACCGGCACCGACATCGGCGACCGACATGCCGGGCTTCATTCCGGCGAGCGCCATGACCTCGTCCGCCTCCCCCAGCCGATCGCGTGCATCCTCGGTTGAAAAGGTGTCGCCGACGATCGGAGCGACGTCGCGATCGGCCGCCGGGAAGCGCGGCTTGCTCGGCTGGGCGCGGCACGATGCAAGGGCCATCAGACCGAGCGCCAGTGCGGCTATCGTAGCCGGCCTATTCAACATCCTCGACCTCGACAATTTCGCCTGTCACGCGCTGCGACAGAGCGGCGGCCATGAAGCGGTCGAGATCGCCATCGAGGACGTCTCCCGGGCTGGTCGAGATCACTCCGGTGCGAAGGTCCTTCACCAGCTGATAAGGTTGCAGCACATAGGAACGGATCTGGTGGCCCCAGCCGATATCGGTCTTGGCGGCATTGACGGCGCTGGCCTCCGCCTCGCGCTTTTGGAGCTCGGCTTCGTAAAGCCTGGCTTTGAGCTGCTTCAACGCCGACGCCCGATTCTTGTGCTGCGACCGCTCGTTTTGGCAGGCGACGACGATGCCCGTCGGAACGTGCGTGATCCGAACCGCGCTGTCGGTGGTGTTGACGTGTTGCCCGCCGGCGCCGGAAGCGCGGTA
>JBDSSR010000168.1:0-8878 GCA_039928675.1 Sphingomicrobium sp.
ACGTCCTCGCCGGCAATCTGGCCGACCAGCCGCCCGAGCTTTTCGGCAAGCGCCATGTACGGCTTCAGCCGCGGCGCCTCCTCGGCGGACAGCGAGGGCATGTTGATGGCGTTGGTGACCCCGCCCAAAAGCAGGAAATCGCTCATCTGCTCGGCGACCTGGATTGCGACATTGACCTGCGCTTCGCTGGTCGATGCGCCAAGGTGCGGCGTGGAAATGAAGCCCGGCGTCCCGAACAGCGGCGAACTGGTCGCGGGCTCGCTTGCGAACACGTCGAGGGCCGCACCGGCGATATGCCCGCTGTCGAGGCCGGCCTTGAGCGCAGCCTCGTCGATCAGCCCGCCGCGCGCGCAATTGACGATCCGCACGCCCTTTTTCGTGGCTTCGAGATTGTCGGCCGACAGGATGTTGCGGGTCTGGTCGGTCAGCGGAGTGTGAAGCGTGATGAAGTCGGCGCGGGCCAGAAGCTCGGGCAGCTCGACCTTTTCAACGCCGAGTTCGATTGCCCGTTCAGGCGTGAGGAACGGGTCGTAGGCGACCACCTTCATGCGCAAGCCAAGCGCCCGGCTGGCGACGATCGAGCCGATATTTCCGGCGCCGATCAGCCCCAGCGTCTTGCCGGTGACTTCGACGCCCATGAAGCGGTTCTTTTCCCACTTTCCGGCCTGGGTCGACACATCGGCTTCGGGCAATTGGCGGGCAAGCGCGAACATCAGTGCAATGGCATGTTCGGCGGTCGTGATCGAATTTCCAAAGGGCGTGTTCATGACCACTACGCCGCGTTCGGTGGCGGCTGGAATGTCGACATTGTCGACCCCGATTCCGGCGCGCCCGACGACCTTCAGCCGCGGCGCGGCGTCGAGGATCGCCCTGGTGACCTTGGTCGCCGAGCGGATCGCAAGCCCGTCATAATCGCCGATGATCGCGGCCAGCTCGTCGGGTGTCTTGCCGGTGATCTCGTCGACCTCGATTCCGCGTTCGCGAAAGATCGCCGCGGCCCTTGGGTCCATCTTGTCCGAAATCAGGACTTTTACCTTATTCGTCACGCCGTCATCTCCCAGGCCCAGTCGAGCCACGGCCCGAGCGTTTCAATGTCAGCAGTTTCGACCGTTGCGCCGCACCAGATTCGGAGCCCCGGCGGAGCGTCGCGGTAGCCCGCGATGTCGTAAGCCGCGCCTTCGCTTTCGAGCAGCTTGGCTATCGCCTTGATGCGCGCTTCGTCGGCCCCGGCGACAGTCAGGCAGACACTGGTTTTCGAGCGGCTTGCCGGATCGGCAGCCAAATGGCCGAGCCAGTCCCGCCCGGCCACGATCCTGTCCAGCGCCTGGGCATTCGCCGCGCATCGCGCGATCATTCCAGCCTTACCGCCGATCGATCGGGCCCATTCGAGCGCAAAGATCGCATCCTCGACTGCAAGCATTGAGGGTGTGTTGATCGTCTCGCCCTTGAACACGCCTTCCGCAAGCGCGCCCTTTGAAACGAGGCGGAACACCTTGGGGAGCGGCCATTGCGGCGTGAAACTGGTCAGCCGTTCGACCGCTCGCGGACCAAGGACGATGACTCCGTGTCCGCCTTCGCCGCCCAGCACTTTTTGCCACGAGAAGGTCGCGACATCGATCTTGTCCCACGGCAGATCATAGGCGAATACGGCCGAGGTGGCGTCCGCGAAGCTCAGTCCTTCGCGGTCCCCGGCGATCCAGTCGCCGTCGGGAACCCGGACGCCCGACGTCGTGCCGTTCCAGGTGAACAGGACGTCGTTTGACCAATCGACGCTGTGGAGGTCAGGAAGCGCCCCGTAATCCGCGCGGATGACCGTCGGCTCGATCTTCAACTGCTTGACCGCATCGGTCACCCAGCCTTCGCCAAAGCTTTCCCACGCAAGCGTCGTCACCGGTCGTGCGCCGAGCATCGTCCACATCGCCATTTCGAACGCCCCGGTGTCGGATCCCGGGACAATTCCGATACGGTGCGTGTCGGGCAGTGCGAGCAGTTCGCGCATCAGTTCGATGCAATAGTGCAGGCGCTGCTTGCCCAGCGCGCTGCGATGCGAGCGGCCAAGGACTAGGGTGTCGAGCTTGTCCGAAGTCCAGCCGGGTGGCTTGGCGCACGGGCCCGACGAAAAATGCGGCCGGGCGGGAAGGGATTGCGGTTTTGGCGCGCGCAACCGCGGCGCCGGAATCGAGTCAGTCAATCAGTCTCTCCTTACAGAGAGCTCGCGGTGCGTTGGGACACCGTGGCCCGCCGGCGGCTCTAAAGCCTCCTCGCCAGATGGCAACCGCTGTCGTGAATGATTCGCGTGTTGGTGTGAACGTCCGGCTGGAATTGTCCAAAACGCGCCAAAATCGCGGCGGCGGAACGATTCGTCGCATCATCCGGGCAACTCGCCCGCCCAAGTGGAACCATCTGTTGAGTTTGTTAACCATCCGGACTCATGGTGAATGGCGCTGTGGTGCACGTCTTTGACCGACGAGCGGTGCAGCCGGGGGCTGGGGAGCTCCTGTAATGACGAAACGGACACGCTGTTCGGGCGCGTTCGGATTGAGTTTGGAGCGGGGAATTTATGACTCAGGTGCTAGCCGCGACCACGGCATTGTTTCGCGATCGTGATCTGTTCATTCACGATGGCTCGAAGCTTCGCCGTTTCCGCGTCTCCGCACCGTTTCAAGCCCTCCTTTTCCTGGTCGTCATGGCGCTCGTCGCCTGGGCCAGCTACGCCACCACCCGCCTCATCACTCGTCCGCTGAGCAACAGCTATGCGACCCGGCTTTCCGCTGCGACCGAAGCGCGCGCTCACCTCATCGAGCAGCGCCAGGCGATGATCGAAGCCGCGTTGAGCGGTGGCAAGATCGATCCGGCGATGATCCAGGCCGCCTCCTATCACGGCCGGATGGCGACCGAAGGCCCGTTGGCGCGGGTCGAAACCCAGCAGCTTGAGCAGGCGGCGATGGTCGCAAAGGCGCTCGACGTTCGCTACCAGGTGACCGCCGCGGAGCTGAAGCGGCTCGGCATCGCTCCTGCGCGGATCAACAGTGCCGACGGCATCGGCGGCCCGTTCGAGCGCGCCAACACCAGCTTCAAGGCCCTGTTCGACAGCTGGAAGAAACTCGACCAGCTCCAAGACGGCGTTATCGCGGTTCCGTCCGACAAGCCGGTCCGGGCCGACGTATCCTTCAGCAGCGGTTTTGGAGTTCGCTCCGACCCGTTCCACGCGGGCGCCGCAATGCACCCCGGGATCGACCTTTCCGGTGCCTACGGAGTTCCGATCTACGCCACTGCCGACGGCACCGTCCTGCGCTCCGGCTGGAACAGCGGCGGTTATGGCAACATGGTCGAAATCGATCATGGCCGCGGCATCACCACGCGCTATGGCCACATGTCTGCGGTGCTGGTGCAGGCGGGCGACCACATCACCCGCGGCCAGCAGGTCGGCCGAATGGGCTCGACTGGCCGATCGACCGGCAACCACCTTCATTATGAAGTCCGCATCGACGGGCGCGCGGTCAATCCGATCCCCTTCATGAAAACCACCGACTACGTGCTTGCGATGCAGCGCCGCGCCAATGCCGCGCCGATGGAATCGCTGGCAATCGGCGGCCCGCAGTCGTCGCAGCGCTAGGAGCTTGCGTGCCGCGGTGCGCGGCGGGTTTCTAGGGAACTTGCCGCGGTGCGCCGCGGTTCCTATCTAAAAGCTCGTGAGCACTTCCCAAGTCACACTGACCCCAAGCGCAGCGCGGCGCGTTGCGTGGATCGCCGAGCGGCAGGTCCGCCCGGCGGTGCTTCGCCTTGCGGTCGATGGCGGCGGCTGCGCCGGCTTCACCTACAAGTTCGAGCTTGGCGAGCAGGAAGCCGACGATGCGATCGCCGAAACCGATGGCGTCAAGCTGGTCGTCGATCCGGTCAGCCTCGATCTCGTCCGCGGCTCGGCGGTCGACTTTGTCGAGGACCTTGGCGGAGCGGCGTTCAAGGTCACCAACCCCAACGCTCAATCGGGCTGCGGATGCGGATCGAGCTTCTCGGTCTAGCATCTAGTGGTTAGTGCAGGCGCGATGAAGCTTGCGACCTACAACTTGAACGGCATCCGCGCGCGCCTGCCGCGCCTCGTCGAATGGCTGGCACGCGAACAGCCCGACGTGGTCTGCCTCCAGGAACTCAAGTGCGCTGATGAGTCGCTTCCGATCGGCGATATCGAGGCGGCGGGCTATGGCGCGCTGTGGCACGGTCAGAAGGGCTTCAACGGGGTCGCGGTTTTAGCCAAAGGCGATGCGCCCGAATTGCGGCAGATCGGGCTTGCCGGCGATCCGGACGACAGCCACAGCCGCTATATCGAGGCGGAAGTCGGCGGCGTCATCGTCGCCTCCATCTATCTCCCCAACGGCAACCCCGTCGGCACTGAAAAATTCGATTACAAGCTGCGCTGGATGGAACGGCTCAACGACCGCGCGGCGGAGCTGCTCGCGCTCGAACGGCCGGTCTTGCTTGCCGGCGACTGGAACGTGGTTCCCGAGGACCGCGACGTGTTTTCGGTCGCAGCGACGCGGCATGACGCGGTAATGCAGCCGGAGGCGCGCGACGCCTGGCGCCGGATCGTCAACCAGGGCTGGACCGACGCGCTTCGCGCCTTCCACCCCAACGACGGCACGCTCTACACCTTCTGGGACTATACCGCGGGCTGCTGGCAGCGCGATCTCGGCTTCCGCCTCGACCATCTGCTGTGCTCGCCCGAGGCCGTCGACCGGTTGCAGGGCGCGGGTGTCGACCGCTGGGCGCGGGGAGAGGAAAAGGCCAGCGACCATGCGCCGACGTGGGTGGAGATGAGCGACCGAGCATAAGGCGAAGGGAGCGAAGCGACTTCGGCTTATGTCGAAGAGATCGCGAAAGCCGGCCGACCGGCGCGCTTGGCCAGGTGGCTTGGATTGAACAAGGCACCCAAGCGCGATCGGATCGACGTCACGAATTTATTTCGTGACGCGGCTCGTGCCACCTCTCTTAACCCGCGATATGCGTCGTCCATTCGGCAAACGCGCGCCAGCCGGCGGTATGCTCGAGCGGAAGCTTGAGGATCAGCGCTGCGACCGAGATGATCAGCGCCACGGTCCACGCCGGATGAACCGACCCGCGGGTCCGTTTGTCGTGGATCATTCCGGCAACGATGATCAGCTGGAGCAGCAGTCCGACGATGGTCGGCATCGCTTCGGGCGGGGTCGCGAGCAGTCCGGGGCGCACGCCCGGGCCATGTCCGGCGGCCATCAAAAAGGCGAAGCGCGCAGCAGCCGCATTGACCAGCGAAACCGTGCCCGCGATCATCAGCCGCTTGTGCCATTCGGGTTTTCGGACGCAGGCGATCGCGGCGCCGGCGAACACAGCAAACAGGGTGATCGCGGTCAGCGGGGTGGCGAGAAACAGCCGCGCCGCATCACCTTCGCCGCGCGCCAGCCGCTCCTGAAGGCTGACGATCGCGGTTGCATAGCCCATCACCACGACCAGCGTTGCAAGCGCAATGCCGCCAAGGCCCCAGGCGCGGTGATTGCGAAGCTTGCCTTGGGACACCAGCCACGCCTGGGCGATCAGGAACAGCACCCAGGCGGTGCTGAGAACACCGTGCATGTGAATCAGCGGCGGGCCGATGAAGGTGCGGGGCGCAAGCTGCAGCCAATAGGTCGGCATGAAGCCAAGCACCGCGATCGCGGCGCAGGCGATGGCCAGCCACAGGAAGATCCGGCTGCGCGCGATACTGCGGGCGTGTTTCAGGCGAGGTTGCGGAGCGGCCGCTTGAACGTCGATCGAAGCCATCGCCACCCCCTGTTATCCCCGCCGCAAGATGCCCCGCCAGCCCGCGAAGCGCCAGCGAAAAGCGTCGATGGTGCCCGAGACTAATGGCAGGAATGGGTGGATAGTGGACGTTCGGCTAACGGCAGCGCATTCCCGCCGCATACTTGCGCCAATCGGCCACAGCGGCCTGCCTTTTCTGCTCTGAGCCGCCGTTGACGATTGATCCTCCATAGCCCGTAATCTGGTTCAGGATGGCATCCATCGCGTCCACCACCAGTTCTGGGGCGTAATACCGCACGCTTTCGAAGGCCGTCGGGCTTTGGTTCGCTAGTGAAATGGCACGAGTCACAAGCGGGTGACGATTATCCATCTGCGCGACTATCGCGGGCACGCCCGCGACCCCTAGCGCCTCCAGCTTCCGGAAAGTCTCCCTTTGTTGCTTCTCTTTTGCATGGGGCAGCGAAGTCAGAAGGCGACGCACTTGATCGGCATGACGCGGCGTGGCCAGTATCGAACTCGTTAGGCACGGGTGGCCGGTCGTCGGACTAGTTTGAGCGGCGGCGGGAGAAACTCCGAACGCCGCTAAGGCTACAGCGGCCAGACAGTGGTTCGTGGTTGCTTTCATCAGCCGAGCATCTCCGAAAGCGATAATGTCTGCAATGGGTGGAAAGCGGACATTAGCGCTCACTCTCCGTCGGCCCCGCAGATGCTAACTTCGCGCCAAGGAACGACCCCAGCCACGATACTGCGAAAAACGGCACCCACGTCATTGGGATGATAAAGCCGGTTTGCCCGTCAATTGGGTCTGTGGGACGGATAGCTGCCAGCACCACAACCGCTGTGAACGCCGTGGCCTGTATTAGCGCAAGGACACTCCTCCGTGCGCTAGGCATGAGCGCACCAAGCGTCGCCGCAGCAGCGAACACCACAGCAATCATCCACAACCTTTGGTGGAGTTCTTGGGTCACTTCAGCCGGTGTCATGTCGCGTCACCTCTGCCTTTTTCTATCGCACATGCGTCAGGCAATGAGAATGTCCGCGACGGGTGGAAAGCACCATCGTGGACCTTTAAGCTCGCGCGATGGAAAGCAGCGAGACGCAGTTTTACAGGCAGGTCATCAATGGCCTTCGCACGGCACTAATTGACCTCGAATTTTGCTACGCGTCCGAAGACGCCACGAGCGCGCTATTGAAGGCGATTGAGCTATGCGAGCTTGATTACAAGCAGAAGATGAAATGGCACTCGGCACCGCGCTAATGTGCGCGATGGGTCGAAAGCCGCCATTGGCGCTAATGGCAGGAATGGGTGGAATGCTGCCGATTGCCACGATAGCTAAACGCATGGACAGTTACCGCGGCGATGACGGCTATCAGGCGGACGACGGTGGCGCGGGGGCGCGCGCACGAGTGGGATGTGCTTGGCTGTTCGGCATTGCGGCTTTGCTGGCTGTTGGCTTCACATTGGAGGCTGAGTTTGGCTTCCCCATCGATGCGACTTTGCGGATCGGTTGCATCGGGTTCTGCCAATATCTGATCTATGCTGTCGGAAAGGACTATCGGACCCAGCGATGGCCGTGGATCGCATTTTGGTGCGCTTTAGCCCTGAATGTGATCATCTTGTTTTCGCCGTTGACCGACCGACCGGCGTCACGCGGAGAGATAATGCTATTCGCTCCGGTCGATACGGCTGTTCTGCTTATCGCCGCGATCGCCGCGTTTAAGGTAGACAACGTCCACCAACGCGCGATGCGTCAACAAATGTATTTGGGCCTGGTCGTGGCGACCAGCCTTTGCGCGTTTATATTGGCCGCTACGTTGATGGATCCCCGCACCGGGCTTTCGTGGGGTTTTCATTAAGCGACGCGACGACAACAGCCATGGTCTAAACGCGGTCAGGCGTGTCGCGGTTGGGCCAATCTAATGACTGCAATGGGTCGAAAGCGGACCTAAGCCGCTAATGTCCGCAATGGGTGGAAAGCTGACGTTGAAGCCGTAGCTCGCGCAAATCGGTCGACGTGCTAGGAATAGCCAATGGAAGACCTTGAGACACCAGAGTCGAAGCCGTCAGTTCGCGAGCGTGCTGACGCAATCAAGCAGTTCCGGTGCAAGAACCTGATCGCCGTGCTCGAATGTCCGACGGACGTTAAGAACATCGGGACGGTCATTCGGAATGCAAACGCGCTGGGTGTGGAGAAGGTTTATGTGGTCGACCCACGGCGGTCCCTCCCCGACGACTGGCAAGACCTTCGAGAACAAAAGTCGGTTTCGAAGACGTCCGTCTCAGCGGTCAAATGGACCTTTGTGAAGCGCTTCGACAGCACTGACGAATGCTTCGACTATCTCGAAACTAAGAAGTTCAGATCGGTCGTCACCTCTCCGCACGTGAAGGGCAAAACGAGCATTTTCCTCCACGAAGGCGACTTCACTGTTCACCACAAGCTAGCGGTTTGGTTCGGCAGCGAAGCTGCGGGCATCAGTGACCGGGCAGTCGAGCGTAGCGACATGTGCGTCTGCATCCCGATGTTCGGGATGATCGAGAGCCTGAACCTCGGGACCAGCTCGGGGATCGTCCTGTATGAGGTCACGAAGCAAAGGCGCGAATATCAGAGCAAGTATCGCTGGCGCGACCACAGAGGCCAAAGAGAGGCCCAGCTGCCCACGGTGATGACGCCCACGACCTAATGGCAGGAATGGGTCGAAAGCTGCCATTAGCTTCTCGGCGATGTTCACGAATCGTTCTCGCCGGGCTAGCGGTGAGGAATGTCCACAAAACACGTTCGCACGGTTGCCGATCTTGTCCGCTTTGGCTGTGGTCTAAAGATCGCATGCCTGGGGTGTGGAAATAGCCGAACTCTGGATGGCTTTGAGGTCGCCACCGCCTTGGGGACCGGTACGCTGAGCTACATCGGCCCGCGGCTCAAGTGCTCTCGCTGTGGTGCGAAGGAGTCAAGGATGACGGTGCTTTCGCCGCCGGCGCCGCGGAATTGAAGGCTGGCACGCCCCGCTGGACACATTGAACATTCTGGATGCGCGGCTAGCGTAGAGGTCATGTGCAACCTCTACCGCATGACCAAAGCCTCTGCCGAAGTCGCGCACTGGTTCGGAGCGA
>JBDSSR010000169.1:0-8817 GCA_039928675.1 Sphingomicrobium sp.
TCGCCAGGTTGTACATCGCCAAGTTGGACCACGAACGACGGCGCTCGTCGCTGTTGCAACGAACGCCACCGTGTTCGATCAATCGTGACCGCTCAGATTACGCCGAGCAACCACAGGATGAGGATCAGGACCAAAATCCCGCCAAGACCAATATACATTGCTTGCCTCCAGTTCTTGTCGTTACCGGAACAACCGGCAAGCGCGAGCGCCGTTCCAGTCGTTTCGAAGGCGGTCTGAACCGCGTCAGGGTATTATTTTACCCTATCGCAAACAAGCGGATTTGCTTGACTTTCTGCCCATCGGCGACGATTAGGCCGCGACGGCGGCGCCCGGACAGCCCATTTTTGGTGGGTGTTGGGGGTGCCGCTTTTCTCGTTATGAAGAGGTTTTGCAGCCATGAAGGCGCTGATGAAGACGACCAAGTCGGTCAAGCCGGCCGATGTCGAAAAGAAGTGGCATTTGATCGACGCCGACGGGCTGGTGGTCGGGCGCCTTGCAACCATCGTCGCCAATATTTTGCGCGGCAAGCACAAGCCGAGCTTCACTCCGCATGTCGATTGCGGCGACCATGTCGTCATCGTCAACGCCGGCAAGGTCCGCTTCACCGGCAACAAGCTCAAGACCAAAATCTATTACAAGCACACCGGCTATGTCGGCGGGCTCAAGGAAACCAGCGCGGGCAAGATGCTCGAGGGCCGCTTCCCCGAGCGCGTGATTGAAAAGGCGATCGAGCGCATGATCCCGCGCGGCCCGCTCGGTCGCGACCAGATGCGCGCACTTCACCTCTACACCGGCGCCGAGCATCCGCACGGCGGCCAGGAACCGCAACCGCTCGACGTCGCTTCGATGAACCGCAAGAACAAGGTGGGCGCATAATGGCCGACAAGAAGTCCCTATCCGACCTTGGTGAGCTGACCAATCCCAAGCCCGAGGTCGCTGCCGTTCCCGCTCCTGAAACGGCACCCGAGTCCTCTTCCGGCGACTCTAACCCAACCCCGGCCGAATCCGCCGATGCTCCCGCTTCGAGCGACGATCATGGCGCTTCGACCCAGGGCCCGCAGATCGCCGCGGTGCTTCGCGAGCAGCAGCTCGACAAGCAGGGCCGCGCTTATGCCACAGGCCGCCGCAAGGACGCCGTTGCGCGCGTCTGGCTCAAGCCGGGCTCGGGCAAGATCGTCATCAACGGCCGCGAGCAGGACGTCTATTTTGCTCGCCCGACGCTTCGCCTGATCATCAATCAGGTGTTCGACGTGACCGATCGCAAGGGCCAGTATGACGTTATTGCAACGGTCAAGGGCGGCGGGCTTTCGGGCCAGGCCGGCGCGGTTCGCCACGGCATCTCGACTGCGCTTACCCGTTACGAACCGGGGCTTCGAACGACCGTCAAGCGCGAAGGCTTCCTGACCAGGGATCCGCGCGTCGTCGAACGCAAGAAGTACGGCCGCGCCAAGGCCCGCAAGTCATTCCAGTTCAGCAAGCGATAAACGAGCGCATCGAGTCCGGCGCGGCCAGCAGGGCAACGCCGAACAACAAAAAAAGGGCGGTTGGGACCATTCCCAGCCGCCCTTTTTGCGTCGGCCGAGGGCCTAGCTCGAACCGGTTTCCCGAAACGCCTTTTCGCCGACGTCCGACACTTCCACCCACCGCCGATCAGGCGCCGCGTCGGCCTCGTAGCTGTCGTTCCAGTTCCACCATTTATATGTCGGTGTCTGGGGATAGCCTTCCGGAGAATCCTCCCATTGTTCCTGCCGCCCAAGCGCAGTGATATCGAGGTAGTTCCAGGTTCCGCCCATCTGCTCGTCGCCACGGCTTTTCACGAAATAGGTCCGAAACACCTTGTCGCCTTCGCGAATAAAAACGTTGGTGCCGTGCCATTCATCCGTTCCGAAGTCTGCGTCGAAGCTGTCGGTGATGGTGTACCACGGCATCGACCAGCCCATGCGCACCTTTACCCGGCCAATCTCGGCTTGCGGACCTCGCGAGACGAAGGCGAGAGTCGTGTCGCGGGCATTGAGATGCGCGACGTTCGCAACTTGATCGGCAACCATCGAACAGCCGCGGCAGGCATGCTCGGGCCATCCGAACACACCGGGCTCGAAAAATGCACGATAGACGATCAGCTGGCGTCGGCCTTCAAATAGGTCGAGTAGCCTGACGACTCCGTCCGGGCCTTCGAAACGATAATCCTTTGTCACTTCGGTCCACGGCATCCGTCGGCGCTCGGCCGCAAGCGCGTCACGCGCCCGGAACATCGCTTTTTCCTTTACCAGCAGGCCCTCCCATGCCGACTGCCACGCCTCGGCGTCGACCGTCGGCGGCCGGTTCGGCAGCGTTTCACTCTTGATTGTCGCCGGAATGTCCATGGTCATGGTCTTTCAGTGTTGGGTTGAAGCGAAAGCAGCCGAAGATCAGCGCCGCGATTCCAGTGGTACCGGCGCCGGCCGCGATCAGCGCGCCGGCCGAGATGCAAAGCGGGCACATCGCCTAACCAAGCGCTTCAGCAACGGCCGCCTTCGACCGCGCGTGCAGAGCCCAGAAATCCTTGACGCCGCGCCCCGCCAGCTTCTCCGCGAGCAGCGCCAGATGCGAGGTCCAGCCGGCGCCGAAATCCTGGGAGCCCGTCGGGCTACTGATTGCGCTGTGGGTCAGCACCAGCCGGGTGCCCTCGCCTTCGGGATGCAGCTCGTAAGTGACGATCCCCTTGTCGGCGCCAAAGGTGGTTTCGAGCAGCCGCGGCGGATCGAACCGGATGACCTTTTCGATCCATCTGCGGCCCTTCGCCCCGGCATAGCTCTCCGGATAGGGCACATCATCATCTGACAATTGATCATGATCGATGATCATCTCGAACTCGCCGCCGGCCGTCGCATCGCTCCCGCCCATGAACCACTGCCGCCGCAGATCGCTCTCCGTCAAATAGCGCCAGACCGTCGCGGGGGGAGCGTCGAGCAGTCGCTCGAGCCGGATCGAGTCCGGCCCTGCGCGCGTGATTGGCGCTCCGATTGCCGTGGCTTCAGTCATTGTTCGTCTCCTTATTTTCCGCGCTGATTGCCGCCTCCAGCCGGTCGAGGCGAACGGTCCAGAACTGCTCCCATTGCCGGAGCCATCGATCGGCGTCCTCGAGCGGCCCGGCCTGGAGGCTGATGATCTGGGTTCGGCCCTGCTTGCGGCGAGCGACCAGCCGCGCCTGTTCGAGCACGCGCACATGCTTCGAAGCGCCGGCAAATGTCATCGCGAACGGCTCGGCAAGCTCGCCGATGGACTTCTCGCCAAGCGCGAGGCTGGCAAGCATCCCGCGCCGGGTCGGGTCGGCGAGTGCCTGGAAGGTGGAATCGAGGAGTTGTTCAACCATGCGGTTTAATTACGCACGGTCAAAGCGATTGTCAACCGATCGGTTTAATTTACCTCTGATCGCAAAAAGCAGAAGGCCCGGAACCTGCCCGGACCTTCCGCTTCATTGTCAGTCGAAGAGCGCGCCAGTTCGCTGCCCGGAACTGGCGCTGACCCTCCTTTAGTAGCTGTATGCGCGCTCGCCATGCTCGTTGATATCGAGCCCTTCGCGCTCTGCGTCGGCGCTCACCCGAAGACCGGTAACCGCCTTGGCGACATAGATTGCAATCGCCGATCCAACGGCAGACCAGACGATGGTCGTTCCCACCGCCAGCGCCTGGGTCACCATCTGGGGGCTGATCGCGAAATCAGCCGGCCCGGGGCCGCCGAGAGACGGCGCATAGACGATGCCCGTTCCAAGCGCTCCGATCATCCCGCCGATGGCGTGGATTCCGAACGCATCGAGAGCATCGTCATAGCCGAGCTTCGGCTTGAGCTTGGTGACTGCAAAATAGCAGACGACGGATGCCACTGCGCCAAGCACGATCGCTCCGAACGGACCGCTGTTGCCGGCCGCCGGAGTAACCGCGACCAGCCCCGCGACGATGCCCGAGCAGAACCCCAGCGCCGATGGACGATGCCCGGCGATCTTCTCGACCACCAGCCACGCAAGCGCTGCCGACGCGGTGGCGACAAAGGTGTTGATCATCGCCAGCCCGGCCGAGCCATTGGCTTCCAGCGCCGACCCGGCATTGAAGCCGAACCAACCGACCCACAGCAGCCCAGCGCCGACCGAAGTCAGGGTCAGCGAGTGCGGCGGCATTGCCTCCGTGGGATAGCCGATACGCTTGCCCAGGATCAGCGCCGCGACCAACGCGGAAACGCCGGCGTTGATATGGACCACCGTTCCACCGGCAAAATCGAGCGCGCCCATCTTGAAGAACACGCCGTTGCTTGCCCACACCATGTGCGCGATGGGGAAATAGACGATCGTCAGCCACACCACCGAAAACACGCAGGTTGCCGAAAACTTCATTCGTTCGACCACGCTTCCAAGGACCAGCGCGACGGTGATCGCGGCAAAGGTCATCTGGAAACAGATGAAGACATATTCGGGGATTGCGACGCCCGAAGTGAAGGTCGCGGCGGTGCTTGCGCTCGTCACTCCGCTAAGGAACAGCTTGCCGAATCCCGAAATGATCTCGCCCCCGCCATCGCCGAAGGCCATCGTGTAACCCCAGCAGACCCACACCAGCATTGCGATGCACGCCGCGGCGCCGATTTGAGTCATGGTCGAAAGCATGTTCTTGGATCGGGTCAGTCCGCCGTAGAACAGCGCAAGCCCCGGCAGGATCATCATCAGCACGAGCAGCGTCGATGTCATCATCCAGGCGGTGTCGCCCTTGTCGACGGTCACTGCTGCCGCCGCAGCGGTCGCGGTCTCCTGCGCCATGGCCGGCATCGCGGCGAATGCGGCTATGCCGGCGGCTCCGGCGCCGCGGCAGATGCTGTTCACGATTTTCATTGGCTTCACCCCCTCAAAGAGCGTCTTGATTGCGGTCGCCGGTGCGGATCCGCACGGCCTGCTCGACTTCGAGCACGAAGATCTTGCCGTCGCCGATGCGACCGGTGCGCGCGGAAGTCTCGATCGCCTCGACGACCTTGTCGACAAAGCTCGCCTCGACGACCACGTCGAGCCGAAGCTTGGGAATCAGGCTGACGTCATATTCCGCGCCCCGGTAAACTTCGGTCTGGCCTTTCTGGCGGCCATATCCGCGCGCTTCGCTGACTGTCAGACCCTCGACCGAAATGGCGGCGAGTGCTTCGCGCACTTCGTCGAGCTTGTACGGCTGGATAATCGCAATCACGAGTTTCATCGTGCCCCTCCCCTTGGTTTAGAATGCCACCCCGATGGAACCGACTACGCCCGAACCACTGATGTTGCGGCCGATCGGGCTGTAGGAATCCTTGCTGGTGTCGACATAGACGAGCCCGAGCGTCAGCGGCCCGTGAGTGAGGCTCGCGCCAAGGTTCCAGTCGGTATATTCGTCCCCGATTGAGAGATAGCTCGGGCCCCATGTGTGGCCGAGGTGGCCGGTCAAGCTGATCGGAGTCTTGGGCACTGCAACCGCAAGGTCGCCGGCCAGATAGAAATTGTCCTCATCGCCGCTGCCGACACTCAGCGCGCTCGACTTGGGCGCATAATTAGCGGTGACTTTGGCAGTCACCGGACCAAACGCCTTGGCCACCGAAACATAGGGCTCAACGAAGTCGGTGTGGGCCAGGCCGTGATCGGGATAAACGTAATAGAGCACGCCGCCATCGATTGTGATCGACCCGAAACTGTGACGATAGCCGACGATGAAATCGTTTTCGGAATCGCTTCCATTGGCGATGTAATCGTCGATCGTTGATCCCCACCAAGTTGCGTAAAAGCCCGACGAATGGCTCAGCGAAATCGTGCCCTGGACAGCGGGCCGACGGTTGGTCTGCGAAATTCCGCGAAAACGATAATCCGAAACCAGAGTGGCTCCGCCGTTGACTGCAAACCCCGAACCGAGATCGCTAGCCTGTGCCCCGGCGGGGATGCAAAAAGCGGCCAATGCCGTTGCTGCCGATAGAATGATTAAGCGCATGCGAGTCTCCCTCGTTGGTTCGCAAAATTTCTTTTCCACGCGCAGCTGCCCCCCGGCATTGTGGTGACGGCTCGTGCGGCCGACCGGCAATCTGTGGAAAAATGCTGCACTGCACAATGTGAGATGTTCGCACGCCGGGCAATGCAACGTCAGATGGTCATAAACCTATGGCAGGGAACGAAACCTTGCCGCCTGAAAACCTCCGCTGCGGGCGCTGCGGCGCAGAAATCCGGTCCTCGGTGAACGCATTCGCGCGATTGCGTGGCGAACGTTCAGGCGCTTGCCGATTCGGGCGGGGCCCAGTGCAGCGACACCAAACGGCCGTACAAAGGCGTCAGAAATCTCTTCCCTAGCCGTCCGTTCCTGTGGTCCATTGCGGCCATGATCCAGGCTTACCGACGATGAAATCGCGAGTTGCCTCCGCGCGAGCGCTGTTGGTGGTGCTTGGCGCGCTGCTCGTCGCGGCGCCCGCGATGACCAGGCCCGCGCTGGCCGAGCCCGTGCTGCTGCGTCCGGAGCGGGTGTTCGATGGCGTCGACCCGCAGCCGCATGTCGGCTGGGCGGTGCTGGTCGATGGCGACAAAATTGCCGCCGTTGGGCCCAATCTTGCGCTTCCCGCCGGAGGCCGGGACATCGACCTTCCCGGAACCACTCTGATGCCCGGAATGATCGAGGGACATTCGCATCTTTTCCTCCACCCCTACAATGAGACTCCGTGGGACGATCAAGTGCTCCACGAACCGCTTGCGCTGCGGACTGCACGCGCGGTCGTGTCGGCCGGGCGAACGCTTGCTGCCGGCTTCACCACCGAGCGCGACCTTGGCACCGAGGGCGCGGGCTATGCCGATGTCGGGCTTCGCCAGGCGATCGACGAGAACATTGTCCCCGGCCCCCGGCTGCTGGTCGCGACCCGGGCAATCGTTGCCCGCGGCGCCTATGGCCCCAAGGGTTTCGAACCTGGAGTTGCAGTCCCGCAAGGCGCCCAGGAAATTGCCGGAGTCGACGAGATGGTCCGGGCGGTTCGCGACCAGATCGCAGCCGGCGCTTCGGTGATCAAATTCTATGCCGATTATCGCTGGGGCAAAGGCGAACCGACGCGGGTCACTTTGTCGCAGGCCGAGCTCGACGCGGGAACCGCTGCGGCCCACGACGCCGGCCGCCTGGTCGCGGCCCACGCCACTTCGGCGGAAGGGATGATGCGGGCGGTCCGTGCCAGAGTCGACACCATCGAGCACGGCTATGGCGGCACGGCGCAAGTGTTCTCGGCAATGGCCGCGGGGCATATCGGCCTGTGCCCGACGCTTGCCGCGTCGGAGGCTTATGCGCGCTATTTCGAGCATTGGGACGGTGCCGAACCAGCGCCGCAAGGCGTCCAGGACGATCGTCGCGCGTTTCGAGCCGCGCTCGCGGCCGGAGTGCCGATCTGCATGGGCGGCGATGTCGGGGTGTTCACCCATGGCGAGAACTGGCGTGAGATGGACGCCATGCAGCACGCGGGCATGGCCCCGTCCCAGGTGCTGATCGCAGCGACCTCGGGCAACGCGGGGATCTTGCACCTCGCAGACCGTGGCCGGATCAAGCCGGGGTTTCTTGCCGACCTAGTCGCGGTCGATGGCGACCCGACCCGCGATCTCACCGCGGTCCGCCGGGTCCGGCTGGTGATGAAGGGCGGCCGGCTCGTGACCGGGGGCGCCCCCGCTCCAGCCCGCTAGCAGTTAACCGCCGCCATGCCTTGCGCGTGGTATCGGTCGCCCGCCGCTGCGCCCGGCGGAAGAATCGCGTCGAGCCGTTCCACATCGCTGTCACTCAACTGCACGTCGAGCGCGCCGATATTCTCGTCGAGATATGTGATGTGGCGAGTGCCCGGAATTGGCACCACGTCATCGCCTTTGGCAAACACCCACGCCAGCGCCAACTGGGCAGTGGTGCAGCCCTTGTCGCTGGCCATTTCGCCAACTTCGCGAACAAGCGCGATGTTCTTTTCGAAATTCTCGCCCTGGAAGCGCGGGTGATTGAGGCGCGTGTCGCCTTCCTCGAAGTCTTGCGGAGACTTGATCTGGCCGGTGAGAAAACCCCGGCCCAGCGGCGAATAAGCGACAAAACCGATACCAAGCTCCCGAACCGTCGGCAGGATGTCGGCTTCCGCATCGCGGCTCCATAGCGACAGCTCGGTCTGGACCGCGGTAATCGGCGCGGTCGAATGCGCCTTTCGAATCGTGACCGGGGCCGCTTCGCTCAGCCCGAGGAAACGGATTTTCCCCTCGTCCTTCAGCCGCGCCATTTCGCCGACGGTGTCCTCGATCGGAACCTTGGGATCGACCCGGTGCTGATAGTAGAGGTCGATGGTCTCGACGCCGAGCCGTTTGAGGCTCGCTTCGCACGCGCTCCGGACATATTCGGGATCACCGCGGACCCCGAGCATTGCACCGTCGGCCGCGCGCACGTTGCCGAATTTGGTAGCAAGGAAGACTGCGTCGCGGCGGTCGCGGATGGCCATTGCGACCAGCTCCTCGTTGCGGCCGGTGCCGTACATGTCGGCGGTGTCGAGGAACGTCACTCCGCGCTCGATCGAATGATGGATCACCGCGATCGACTGGGCATCGTCATAAGCGCCATAGAAATCGCTCATGCCCATGCAGCCAAGGCCAATTGGCGACACTTCCGGCCCGTTCTTGCCAAGCCTGCGCTTTGCCAATCCAAACATCCTTTTCTCCTTGTTCTAATCCATCGCAACGTGCGCTGCGTCAGGCTTTCCCTGGCGCTGGCCACGCTTCATCAAAAGCAGCAGCGGAATGACCGAGAAGGTCACGATCATCATCAGCTTGAAATCGTCGAGATAGGCGATGAACAG
>JBDSSR010000170.1:0-1747 GCA_039928675.1 Sphingomicrobium sp.
CAGCCGGCTTAACAGAACAGGCGGCGGCTCGCATATTCCAAGGCGTGACTCAGCCCTTCGTCCCGTTGCGCGTGTTTTCGTCCTTCACCATGCTCGAAGGAGCGATGGAGCCCAAGACCATCGCCGAGCTCGCTGCCCGGCTGGACTTTCCAGCGGTCGCTTTGACCGATCGCAACGGGCTTTACGGGGCAATGCCGTTCAGCGAGGCGTGCATTGCCAAGGGCGTTCAGCCAATCGTCGGAGCGATGCTCGGAATTGCCCGACCGGACGGCATTGGCGCCGGCCAGGCGATCGACTGGCTGGTCCTGCTGGCAAAGGATGAAGCGGGCTACGCCAATTTGTCCAAGCTGGTTTCCGAGGCCCATCTCGACCGGCCAATCGAGCTTGATCCGCACGTCGGATTTGACCGCATCGAAGCGCTTGCGGAGGGTCTGATCGCTTTGACCGCAGCAAGCGAAGGTGCACTTGCGCGGCTGCTTGCGGAAGGTCAGCAACCCCATGCCGAGACCTATCTCGACCGGTTGCAGGCGATCTTCCCGGACCGCCTTTATATCGAGCTTGCGCGTCGCAATGACCCGATCGAGCAAGCGGCCGAAGACCCGCTGATCGCACTTGCCTATGCCCGCGACCTGCCGCTGGTCGCGACCAATCCCGCGGCCTATTCTGACCCCAGCTTCCATGCCGCCCACGACGCTTTGCTGTGCATCGCCAATTCCGCCTATATCGAAAGCGCCGACCGAATATCCTCGTCACCCGATGCCTGGCTCAAGGACGGTTCGGCGATGACGGCATTGTTCGCCGATCTTCCCGAAGCGATCGCCAATACCGCGGTGATTGCCCAGCGCTGCGCGGTCGCTGCCCCCAATCGCAAGCCGATCCTGCCGAGGCTCGGCGACGACGAGGACGAGCAATTGCGGCGCGATTCCTCGGCCGGGCTCGAAGTCCGGCTCGCAGGTTTTAGCGAGGAGGAGCGCGGGCCCTATCGCGAGCGGCTCGCTTTCGAACTCGACGTCATTACCGGAATGGGTTTTGCGGGCTATTTCCTGATCGTCGCCGACTTCATCAAATGGGCCAAGGCAAACGACATTCCAGTGGGGCCGGGACGCGGATCGGGCGCCGGATCAGTGGTTGCCTGGTCGCTCACCATCACCGATCTCGACCCGATTGCCCTGAACCTGCTGTTCGAACGATTCCTCAATCCCGAACGGGTGTCGATGCCCGACTTCGACATCGATTTCTGCGAAACCCACCGCGACAAGGTCATCCACTACGTCCAGGCCAAATATGGCCGTGACCGGGTTGCCCAGATCATCACCTTTGGCCGGCTGAAGGCGCGCGCGGTCCTCAAGGACACCGGGCGGGTGCTTCAGATGAGCTACGGCCAAATTGACCGGCTGGCCAAGCTCATCCCCAACCATCCGACCGACCCGTGGACCCTCGAACGTTCGCTCAATGGCGTTTCGGAGCTTGCCGCCGAGTATAAGAACGAGCCCGACGTCAAGCGCTTGTTCGACCTTGCAATGAAGCTCGAAGGCCTGCCGCGCCACGCGTCCACCCATGCCGCGGGCGTGGTCATCGGCGACCGCCCGCTCGACGAGCTCGTGCCGCTCTATCGCGACCCGCGCTCTGACATGCCGGTGACGCAATTCGACATGAAATATGTCGAGGCCGCGGGGCTGGTGAAATTCGACTTCCTCGGGCTCAAGACGCTGTCGGTTCTGAAGGAAGGCCAGCGGCTTCTTTCCGA
>JBDSSR010000171.1:0-2675 GCA_039928675.1 Sphingomicrobium sp.
CGATGATGAGCCCCGAGCGGGTCGAAGAGGAACTGTTTGGAACCGAAAGCGACGGGCAGATGCGGCCCGGCTTGCTCGAGCACGCCCACGGCGGGACCCTGTTCCTCGATGAAATCGCGGACATGCCACCGACCACCCAGGCCAAAATCCTGCGTGTCCTGACCGACCAGACCTATCACCGGGTTGGCGGACAGCGCCCGGTCAAGGTTGATGTCCGAGTGCTTTCGGCAACGTCGCGTAATCTCCAGGACGAAATCGCCGCGGGCCGTTTTAGAGAAGACCTCTACTATCGCCTCAACGTCGTGCCGGTGAAATTGCCGGCGCTTCGCGATCGGCGTGAGGACATTCCCGAACTGGTCAGTCATTTCCTCGCCCGCTTCGCCGCCGAACGGCGGATGCCGGCGCCGACCATTTCCGAAGAAGCGATGGCCGCGCTCCAGGCCTATGAATGGCCGGGCAACGTCCGCCAGTTGCGCAATACGATCGAGCGGACGCTGATCCTCACACCGGGCGACCGGGCCGCGCGAATCGATGTCGACCTGCTTCCACCCGAAATTCTCGATAATCAGAACGCATTGATCGGCGGCACCGGCGGCGGCGGCGGTGCTGGAGGTTCTGGCGGAATAACGATCATGGGCAGTCCTCTGCGCGAGGCACGGGAATCGTTCGAGCGCGAATATTTGCGCATTCAAATCCGCCGTTTTTCGGGCAATATCTCCCGGACCGCCACGTTCATCGGGATGGAGCGCTCGGCGCTTCACCGCAAACTCAAGGCCCTTGGCATCGGCGACAAGCGGGAGGGCGAGGAATAACCGGCCCGCAAAAGGAGAAAAGCGCAATGGTAAGCCGATCGCTGGGCTTGCAGGACCAGTTTCTCAACAGCGCCCGGCGGGCCCATCTCCAGCTCACGATCTTCCTTGTGAAGGGGGTCAAGCTGCAAGGCGTGATCAGCTGGTTTGATGCTTTTTCCGTGCTTCTGAAGCGGGAGGGCGTCGCGCAGCTCGTCTACAAGCATTCGATCTCGACGATCATGGCTGGGCAAATGCCCGCCGACTTCGTCGCGGCCGCACCGGCGGTAGACCAGGCCAAGGCCGCGCTTCAGGATGTGTTTCTGACAGCGGCTGTACGCGACGCCGAGCGAATGACGCTGTTCCTCGTCAATGGAGTGATGCTTCAGGGCACGATTATCGGCTTTGATCAGTTCGCGATCGTGCTCGAACGCGGCGGCAATGTTCAGCTGGTCTACAAGCATGCAATCTCGACGCTTCAGCCGGACCAGCCGCTCGATCTTGGCCACGCCGCCAACGATGGCGATGGCGAAGCGGGAAAGAGCGCCGCTTGAACGCGTTCGACGGCAATGGCGCGATCGAGGTCGCGCGCGGCGAACGCGCGGTGATCGTGGTTCCCGAACTCAAGCGGGAGGGCGCCCGGCGCTCGGCGGAGGCGCGAATCGAGGAAGCCACCGGGCTTGCGCAAGCGATCGGCATCACGGTTGTCGCAAGCCGCTCCTATCGGGTCCGGACGGTGCGCGCTGCAACCCTGATCGGCAAAGGCCAGACTGCCGAGATCGCCGAGCTTGCGCGCGCCGAAGATGCGCGGCTGCTGATCGTCGATTCGCCCTTGAGCCCGATCCAGCAGAAGAATCTGGAGCAGGAAACCGGCGCCAAGGTCATCGACCGCACCGGCTTGATCCTCGAGATATTCGGCGAGCGCGCGGCGACCGCCGAAGGCAGGCTTCAAGTGGAACTTGCCCACCTCGACTATCAGGCAGGTCGCCTGGTGCGCAGCTGGACCCACTTGGAGCGCCAGCGCGGCGGCTTCGGCTTCCTCGGCGGCCCGGGCGAAACCCAGATCGAGGCTGACCGGCGGATGATTCGCGACCGGATGGCGCGAATCCGGCGCGAACTGGACCAGGTCAAACGGACCCGCTCGCTCCATCGCGACCGCCGCCAGAGGGCGCCGTGGCCGGTGATTGCACTGGTCGGCTATACCAATGCGGGCAAATCAACGCTGTTCAACCGCTTGACCGGGGAGGCGGTGTTTGCGGAAAATCTGCTTTTCGCAACGCTCGATCCGACCATGCGCGACATCCGCTTGCCCGGGTTCGACAAGGCGATCCTGTCGGACACGGTCGGTTTTGTTTCCGATCTGCCGACCGAATTGATCGCGGCCTTTCGCGCAACCCTGGAAGAGGTCGCCTCGGCGGATCTCCTGGTTCATGTCCGCAACATGGCCCATCCTGATCGCGAAGCGCAGCGGGACGACGTCGCCGACGTTCTGGCGTCACTCGGGCTTGCCGAGGACGACGCGCCGCCGCGGGTCGAGGCGTGGAACAAGCTCGACCTTCTCTCGGCGGACGAAAGCGCGAGGCTTGGGGAGGAAGCGAACCGTCGCGACGATGTCGTGCCGATTTCAGCCATTACCGGGGAGAGCGTCGACCGACTTCGCGAGCTGATCGCGCAAGCCCTGCACAGCGGACAGCAAATCCACGAAATCCATTTGCCGGCGTCGGACGGAAGCCGAATTGCCTGGCTGCACGCGCGCGGCGAAGTGCTAGAGCAGCGGTTCGACGAGGAGGAAGTCCAGCTGTCGGTTCGCTTGTCCTCAGATAATTGGTCCCGCTTCCAGGCGCTTGAGGCCGTCTAGCGCTTCCCGCCGCCGAGTTTCTTGGCCTC
>JBDSSR010000172.1:0-3968 GCA_039928675.1 Sphingomicrobium sp.
GACCACGCGCACCCGGGTCTGCTGCGTTTAGCCTCGATCGTTTCCTCCGTCATCTTCGGAGGCTAGCGTGGCTAAACCGGAATGTCTGCAATGGGTGGAAAGCGGACGTTAGCCGCGCTTAGCGGCCAACTCCATTCCCTTGCGTAACAAGAAGGTGTCAGGGCCAATCTCGTCAGGCGGCAAAGAGCCATGCTCAGCGGCGAGCGCGACAAGGATAGCCCAACGGTCTGGCGGGCGGGCACCCGTCTCGGCGAGGTCTTGCGCGTTGAGCGGCACCGTTCGTCTCACCAAATCACCCACCGTCGCCACGCCGATAGGCAGACGGGCCGGGTCAACTCGGAGGAGTAAAACACCAAGCACAACAACGAGCGCGCCAAGTCCGGTTAAGGCCCATGCTCCAGTAAACAGCGCAACCAAACCACCGATGAAGCCGAGCAGACACATCCAGCCCCCGACGAGGCCAATCGCCGTCGCCTCTTCGGTCGGTAGGCGCAATCTCGTCTCTCTGCGGAGCCTGTCGAATAGTCGTCGGGTCGACGTGCCCGCGTCCAGCAACGCTGACCTTGGGGACACCTCCCTCTCGTCCTCTGGAGCGAGGGCACGCCTGAAGCGATAGAAGACGGCAGACGATGCGCATGGCCCGTCCTGCTCATCCCAGTTAGGTGTGTGGGCGCGAATTACTTCGTAGAGGTCGCCGACCGTCCAGCAGCCTTCGGCTTCTTTGTCCGCGACTTTAATGCCGAACGCGCCCTCGACCTCTTCGATTAGGTCGATGCCACCCCATTCAGGGTCCATATCAAGAGTGTTTGCCATCGACGCGTAATGCGCTCGCCGCCGCCGTGCCGCAATGTCTGCTTTGGGTCGAAAGCTGCCATCCCGCTAATGGCAGGAATGGGTGGAAACCAGACACTAATCCCGACGCCTAGCTTGACGTTTCGCGATACCTTTGGCCGACACAAATGCGGCAACGCTCTGACGGTAGGAACGGACCGTCATTGCCCCCCACACCAATATAAGGCCGACTATCATCGCCCATGTCCAACCATTGTCGGGCAGCACTTTTGCCTCCCGGGCGACAAGTATGCCGAAAATTAAGACGTATAAGATCGCGAAGCGAGGGATAGCCCCCCTAAGATCGTAAGCGTTGCGCCAAATCTCTTCGGAATCGACTTCGTAGCGCAAACTGGCCATGTTCGCGGCATCCTGCCAAGCCGTCGCTTCATAGATCAGTGGAAGGGAACCCCCGATAAGCACCTGCGCGAGCAGGTCGGCCTCGCCGGTTTGCCAGACTGGCAATGAAACAGCAACCAAAGCGAAGCCCGCCCACATCAAGCACGAAGGAGACCAAGCGAGCTTCATCTGCCACTTTTGCAGCGAAGTTCGAATGTCCGCAATGGGTCGAAACCAGACATTGCGGCGATTACGGCTTTAGCTTCTGGAGTGCTTCAGATGACAGTCCACTTGGCTCTGGATGTGCCGTGTAGCGATTGCACACCCGCCAGCGGGCATCTTGGTCTTGCCGCCACACATCAATGATGAACATGGGTCCGTTGCGCGGAACCCCGTCGATATCCGCGGTGAACTCAGCGATCGCTGACATGACCGCCACTTCCTCACTCACGTTGCGGACCTGAACTTCTCGATACCGAAACTCTGAGCAGGTGTACCGACTCGTCGCCGTTGCAAGCCACGTTTCCCGGCTGCACTGCTTGTCAGGATTGGCCGACACAACAAGCGTGAAGTCAGGAGCAAGACAGTCTTCGAGCACGGCGCGGTCTTTCCGCACCCATGCCTGCATCCATGTATTCGAACGTTGCTCGATCGTGGCTGCCTGCCTGGTCATACTGAGCTCCTGCTGCACTGATTGGCACTAGCAGCTCGGACCGCGGCCGTACCGTCCAGTGGGTCGAAAGCGGACTTTGCGATCCTCAGCTTTGGCTCGCTCGGTAATGGGCGCAACCCCGGTGACGGGGGCGTCAATCGTCGCTGGCCGTCGCGAGCCGACGGGGCGTGAAGCCGACGAGGGCGACGGACTATTCGGCCAAGCTCGATCGGATGTGCGCCTAGGATGCGCCCGAGCGTCGGCCGTCGATCCAGCTGTCCACTACTTGGAGTTTGTCGTCGAGGAGGACCATGCTGGCGCGATATCCCGGCGCGATGTGGCCGAGCTCATGATCCAGGCCGAGGAATGCGGCCGGGTTGCTGCTCGCCATTGCAAGGGCGTCAGCCACATCCACGCCGAGCGTCGTGATCGCATTGCGAACCGCGCCGGCCATGTCGAGGTCCGAGCCGGCGAGCGTCCCCTGGGCGGTGACGCATTTGCCGTCCACGGCGGAGATCTGCTCGCCGTTGAGAGTGAATGCCTTGCGCCCACCGACGCTCGGCATCGCATCTGTCACCAGCATGAAGCGGCGGTGGGGGGCTGCGCGGAGCGCGATCTTCAGCACTCGCGGGTCGACGTGGTGCCCATCGACGATGATCCCGCACCAGCTCTCGTCGTCGTACAGGGCCGCCCCGACTACGCCCGGCTCGCGCGAACCAAGTTGCGACATGGCGTTGAACAGGTGCGTAAAGCCGCGAAGGCCGTTACCAAGCGCCTCGAAGATCTGGTCCGCGGTGGCTTGCGTGTGGCCGGCGCATACGATCACGCCGGCGTTTACGAGGCGGCAAATCGCGTCAGCAGGAACGGCTTCGGGCGCGAGTGTGACAATCGTCTTGCCGCCAGTCGGGCGGCTCAGCAGCCGGATCTCCCCTTCGCTAATTGGCCGCAACTTGGTGGGGTCGTGAATACCCTTCTTTGCAGGATTGAGGAACGGCCCTTCGATATGGATGCCGAGCACGCCCGGCACGCCCGCGGCGATTGCCGCGCGTGCGGCCTCCATGGCGGCTGCGATCTTACTGGCGTCATCGCTGATCAGCGTCGGCAGGAAGCCAGTCGTCCCGAAGCGCCGGTGCGCGGTGCCGATGGCCGCCAAGGTCTCGATGCTCGGGTCGTCGTTGAAGAGCCGGTCGCCGCCGCCGTTCACCTGCGTGTCGATGAAGCCGGCGACAAGTCTGTTTCCGCCAAGGTCAAAGCCGTCGTCGCCGGCCGGAAGTTGATGTTCGGCGACGACACCGCTGATGTGGCCCCCATCGACGACGACTGCGCGGCCGCTGACGAACTCGCCGCCGATCAGGATACGGCCGTTCACCAGCACCTGCGCCATCAGCGCGTCCTGCCTACTTTGGCGAGGTGGGGCGGCCGGTTGGGATTGAGCACCCGCGCAACGCGAGCAACCGCCTCGGTCGCCTCCGCGGCCTCGCGGAACATGCAAGTAAGCCGCACGGCGGCGGGGGGTTCGCTAAGGTCCGTCATCACTATTGACGCACGCTAACGATCTGCCGGATGGTCGCACAATGGCAAAGTTTCAAGGAAGCTGCGTGGTCTTCAGTCGATGAGCCGAGTTTGGCTGGCCGCCCCGATCCCGGGGTGGCTCATTAGCGCCCGCCAGGTGCCTGATCCGGTCTTTTCCGAAGAAATGATGGGCGCCGGAATCGCGATCGATCCCACCGACGGGATGCTGGCAGCACCGTGCGCGGCCGAAGTGTTGATGGTCGCGCCGACTCAGCACTCCGTCACGCTCCGCACCGAGGCCGGGGCCGAGCTGCTGATCCACATTGGTTTGGAAACGGTGGCGCTTCAGGGACGCGGATTCCGAGCGCATGTGCGCGATGGCGACCGCGTTTCCGAAGGTGATCCGCTGATCACTTTCGACCTCGACGTAGTGGGGCTCGACGCGAAGAGCCTCGTCACCCCGATTGTCCTGACGAATCCGGGCGAATTTCGCCTGGAGCCCCGGGTGCTCGATCGTGTCGTCGCGCGCGGAGAGGTCATCGCCGCGATCGAGGGTAGGCGGCGGACTTCGACTGAGCGCGAGATCCAGGGCGCAACGCGAACGGCTGAAGTCGTCATCGGATTCGAACATGGG
>JBDSSR010000173.1:0-12554 GCA_039928675.1 Sphingomicrobium sp.
GCGAGCATCGGCTGATGGTCCGGACGGCCGGGAGCCTGACGGCCGCCATTGAAGCACTGGCCACGATCGAGCCCGCCTTTGCAAAGGTTATCGCGAGGCTTGGCCCGCCCGAGCCGCGCAACAGCGCACCCGGAGCGCATACGCTCCTTCGAACGATCGTCGGCCAGCAGGTCAGCGTTGCCGCTGCGCGGTCGATGTGGGGCAGGCTCGAGGCCGCTTTCGGCTCGCCGCCCGACCTTGCAAGACTGCTTGCGGCAACCGACGAGGAGCTTCGCGCGGCCGGAATGTCGCGCCAAAAGGCGGGCTACATTCGAAGCCTTGCGGGCCTCGTCCTGTCGGGCGAACTCGACCTGCAATCCCTGCCCGCCGACGATGAGGAAGCGATCGCGCTGCTGACCCGGATCAAGGGCATCGGCCGCTGGTCGGCGGAAATCTATCTGCTGTTAGCCGAAGGCCGCGCCGATGTCTTCCCGGCCGGCGATCTGGCGGTGATGATCGAACTGGGGCGGATGCTTGGCCTGCCTCAGCGGCCGAGCGAGAAACAGTTGCGCGAACTGGCCGAGGCGTGGCCCCCGTATCGCGGAGCCGCGGCCGTGCTCGCCTGGCACAGCTACAACAGCCCGGTTCTGTAGGTGCCGGTTCTGTAGGTGCCGGAGCTCTAGCTTCCGGTCATCTCGCTATTTGCGAAGACCGCTGGGAAGCAACCGGAGCCCGACCGTCGGGAACAGCCGCGGGCCCAGATCGAGCCGGAACGGCGCGAGCTTTTCGGCCTGCGTGTCGCGGCCGACCAGATAGCTCGCCGAGGTCTGCCCCTCGTTGCTGTCGTTCCACCGGTAAAGCGCGTTCAGCGCAAGCAGCGGAACGCACACCCGCTTATCGGCAATCTCGAACTGGTGGACATAGTCTTTTGCAAGCCCGACCTCAGTGGTGAAGTTGACGCGCCTGAGCGGAGCGATGGAAACGATCCGCTGTCCCTCGCCCACCGGGTTGGCGAAGAACCGGTCGAGCTGGCTGTCCTGGTCATTGCCGGCATTGATCAAGGTCGCTTCGACCAGCACTGCGCGCGCGGGGGCCTTGCCCGAGTTGAACAGTTCGATTTCGAACTCGAACACAATTCGATCATCCTCGACCCGGAATCGCCCGGGACTGATCGCGACTTCGAGCCACGGCCGAAGCCGGGTGGTAATCGTACCCGGGATGCTCGGCACGGGCGCAAAGGCGGGCGGGGCAAGCTGCCGGGGAACCGGTTTAGGCGAAGGCCCGGTGGGTACAACAGCCGCCCTCGGCAACGGATGAGCAGGCAACGGCTCTGGCGCAGCATAGGTGTCATAGTCCGCGCCGCCCGCCAGGGCACCCTGCCGCGAGCGGCTGCGCCAGAAAACAAACAGCCCGGCAGCAGCCAGCGCAAGCCCGGCAAGCAGCCATGGCCACAGCAGCAGTTTATGCTCAGCCGCGAACGGGGCGGGGGCCGGTCGGGGATCGATCGCAATCGGAGACGGCGTCTGAGAGACTGGGCCGGGGGAAGACGCGCTGTTGTCCACGCCTGGCGTCGATGCGCTTGTCGAGGGGGCCGTGCCCGAAGCAGGCGATCGCTCGATCGCCCGATCCGGGCGGGCGGCGGGCGGTGCAGTGGTCGAGGTTCCAGCGTTTCGCGTGGGCCGTGTGGTGGCCGTCTGCGGCGCTGCCACCGGGCCAGTGCCGGATGACGCGGGCGGAGCATCGGCGGCCTGGCGGCGCGGCGGCGCGGGCGTTGTCGCGGCGGGTGCGGCTGGATCGGCGCGCCGGGTGACGGTCCCGCCAAGGTTGAAATTGTGAAGATCGCGCGGACCAACCGAATCGGTCGCGGGCGTTGTCGTCGTAGTGCTTGCTGGCGGTGGCGCCGACGATTGCGGCGCCGGCTGCGTCGACTGCCCAGCCGCCGGAGCCGGACTCACTGCTACTGCAAGCGCCAACGCAATTGCCGACGCACCCGGCAGCCGTGGAAACCCCAAGCGCAAACCTGCCCTCATCCGCTCAAATGCTCGTTTGATTGAACCGCGCCATTTCCAGCGCTTGGCAGGCACATGCCTCCATCGCGCACGCTATTCAAGCACAGCGTCGATGAACCTGCGCCGAATCGCCGCCTCAGCGAGCGTCGACCAGCACCAGCTCGCTGTCCTCGTCGGCCTCAATCGTGATCCGCTCCTCGCCGGTGATCGCGACCCCGTCGCGCGGCGCCGCTTCGACCCCATTGACCCGGACCCGCCCGCTCGGGACGAGATAGAGATGGCGGTCCGGCGCAGCGTCGATCGCAATCGATTGGCCGGCCTTGACCGTCGCGCCAAGGATCCGGGCATCGGCATTGATCGTCAGCACGCCGTCATCCCCGGCGCCGCTTGCAAGAAGCTGGAACGCACCGTCGCGCGACTCCTTTGGAAAGGGCATCGCGCCCCAGCTCGGCGGCGCCGACGGACGGTCGGTTTCAATCCAGATCTGGAACAGGGTGGTGGGCTCGTCCTCGAGATTATATTCGGCGTGAGTCACGCCCGTTCCGGCGCTCATCACCTGGACATCGCCGGCGCCGGTGCGGCCCTTGTTGCCGATCGAATCCTGATGCGTGATCGCGCCGGTGCGAACGTACGTCACGATTTCCATGTCGCGATGCGGGTGCGGCGGGAAGCCGCTTTTCGCGCCGATCTCGTCGTCGTTCCAGACACGGATCGCGCCCCAGCCCATGCGTTCCGGATCGTGGTAGCTGGCGAAGGAGAAATGGTGGCGGGCATTGAGCCAGCCATGGTCGGCATGGCCGAGGGTTTCGAATTTGCGAACGTTGATCATGGAGTTGAAAATGGCGGCTAGCGCCGAGCCTTCAAGTGTCACCGCTGTGACTGCGTTTTTCAGCGATTGCTCACGATTAGCTCAGGACAATTGCGTCTTTTCCCGACAGATTGCGATAACCAACAAGGGGAACATGAATGGTTGAGCTGACAGGCGAACGGACCCCGGGCTTCAAGCTCGGCCTCGCCATCATCGTTGGACTGTTGCTGACGATCCCGCTGGTCTCGGTCTACCTGCTCAATTACGATCGCCAGTCGCAGATGCGCGAAGCGCGCACTTCGATCACCGCCGGATGGGGCGGCCCGCAGGCTTTGTCGGGACCGGTCCTGGTCATCCCCTATCGCGCCATTGCCAGCGAAACAGTGGTCGAGAACGGCAAGAGCGTCACTCGCAATCGCGATGTCGCGCGTGAGCTGACGCTTGCGCCCGAAGTGGTCGAACTGACCACCAGCGTCGGCCCGCAACTGCGCAAAAGGTCAATATACCAAGCCGTAGTCTATGACGCGCGCACCAAAGGCCAGGCCCGCTTTGCCTTTCCGCCTGACCTTGCGCGGACCGGGGTCGAGCTGTCGCAGATGGATCTAACCCGCGCCGAGCTCCGCTTCGGCCTAAGCGACCCCCGTGGTCTTGGCTCCAACCCGCTGGTGTCGGTCGGCGCCCAGCGGCTTCGCCTCCAGCCGGGGGGCGGAAGCAACGGCGGTCGTGGTTTTTTCGCCTGGGTCGATGCAACCAGCTTGCAGTCTCAGCCCTTCGCAATCGCGTTTGCCTATGATTTTCGCGGCAATGAGGCGCTCAGCCTGGCGCCACAGGCCGGCGAGACGCGCTGGACGGTCCGCTCGTTCTGGCCGAACCCAAGCTTCAACGGAGATTTTCTGCCGACCGCTCGAACGGTCGATCCCAAAGGCTTCACTGCAAGCTACCAGATCGGCAATCTTGCGCTTGGCCGCTCGCTCGTGAGTACTGGCGAACCCGGCGCTGCGCCGGCGCCCGGAGCGCCTGCCCGTGAGGCTCCTTACGCTTCCGCCCCGACGACGGACACGGGCGGGAGCCTGCAAACTGCGGCGATCAGCCTGCTTCAGCCGGTCGACCTCTATTCGCAGGTCGACCGCGCGACCAAATACGGCTTCCTGTTCATCGGCTTCACCTTCCTCGCTTTGCTGATGTTCGATGTGATCGGCGGAGTGCGGGTTTCCGCAGTCGAATATCTGCTGATGGGCGCGGCATTGGTGCTGTTCTTTGTTCTGCTTCTCGCTTTTGCCGAGGTGATCGGCTTCACTCCGGCCTATATTCTGGCCTCTGCGGCGATTGCAGGGCTCAACACGGCTTATTCCGCCGCAGTGCTTGGAAGCTGGCGACGCGCGGGGTTAATCGGTGGGCTGCTGATCGCGCTTTACGCAGTGCTTTACATCCTGCTCAGCCTCGAGGCGTTTTCGCTACTGATCGGCTCGCTCCTGATCTTCGCTGCACTTGCCGGAGTGATGTACGCGACCCGGCGGATCGACTGGGGAAAGGCTCGAGCCAATAGCCCGGCTTCGTGACGATGTGATCGATTGGCGCTACTCGGCTTGGAATGACCGATCGGCCCGTTCCGCCAAAGCGCATTTTCGCAACCTCGAAGGTCGACGCTCGCAACGCCGAGCACGTGCCGTCGATCCCGCAAACCGAAAGCGAGGCCTACAAGCTGGCGTTCCAGGACAGCGAGTTCCTGCTTCGCGAGGACCTTCGCCCGGTCCGTTTCCAGCTCGAGCTGCTCAAGCCCGAACTGCTTCTGACCGAAGCCCAAATCGGCTCGACCTTCGTGTTTTACGGCTCGGCGCGAGTCCCCGCCCCCGACCAGGCCGACGCGCTGATCGCGGCCGCGACCAATGATGAGCAGCGCGCCATCGCGCACCGGCTGAAGGCCAAGTCCTGGCTGTACGAAGTTGCGCGCGAGCTCGCTCGGCTCGCATCCCAATGCGACTGCGACGAGGACGGAAAGAAGCAGTTCGTGGTCTGTTCGGGTGGCGGGCCATCCTTCATGGAAGCCGCCAACCGCGGCGCCGACGACGTTGGCGCCGACAGCATCGGCCTCAACATCGTTCTTCCCCACGAGCAACTGCCCAATCCCTATGTGACCCCGGATCTCAGCTTCCAGTTCCACTATTTCGCGCTTCGCAAGATGCACTTCCTGCTGCGCGCGCGGGCCGTCGCGGTGTTTCCCGGAGGGTTCGGAACGTTCGACGAGATGTTCGAACTCCTGACCCTCATTCAGACCGGCAAGGTGCGGCCGCTGCCGATCCTGCTGTACGGTCGCGATTATTGGAACCGGGTGGTCGATTTCCAGGCATTGGTCGACGAGGGCGTCATTGCCCCGCACGATCTCGACCTCATCCACTGGACCGACGACGCCAGCGAAGGCTGGGAGTTCGTCAAGGCTTTCTACGATCGCGATCCGGCGCCGCGGCCTGCGTCGTCAGCACCGCCCGAATAAGCCACGAGCGCGAAGGCTATTTTTTCGGGTTGGCTTCGGCCTCGGCTGCCTTGCCGGCCGGACCGGCGGTGGTTGGCACCGGTTCGTTTTCCGCCTTTTGTGGCCCGTTGCCAGGACCGGTCCCTGGCTTGTCGGCCGAGGCGTCCGTCGTGGCGGCAGGAGCGGCGGGAAGCGGCTGAGGCGAATCGCTGTGCGCATTCAAAAAGGCAATGACGTCGGCGCGATCCTGCGGACTGCCAAGACCAGCGAAGGTCATCTTGGTGCCCGGGGCCATCGCCCGCGGGCTCGACAGCCAATGGTTCAAGCTGGTCCAGTCCCACGTGCCGCCAACCTTGGACAAAGCAGGAGAAAAAGCGAACCCCTTGCCCTGGCCGATCGGCTCCCCGAGCACGCCCCACAAATTGGGGCCAAGCTGGTTGGCACCGCCCTTGTCGGCATTGTGGCAGGCGGCGCATTTGTTGAAGACCTGCTGGCCCTTGGCGACGTCGGCCTTGGCCAGGAAGACTTCGATCGGCTGTTCGGCGGCCGCCGCGCCATCGCCCTCCTGGACGACTCCCTCGATCGGATAGCCGCCCGTTTCGGGCCGCTCGCCATGGAACATCTCGCCGCCAACGATCGACGTGCCAAGCGCAACGATCCCGGCAAACAGAACCCATCCGGCAATGGTGTTGAAACGATCGTCCTGAGCCATGAAGGTCCCTGTATTTCGCGGAGCGAGGCGGTTGATTGCGCCGCTTCTTAAGGGTGGTTCATTCCATCTTCAAGCCGCTGCGCGGGCGGCGGCATCGGCCTTAAGCGCGAGCGCTGCCGCGCGGCTGTAAAGGGTCGGCAAGCCGGCCTCTTCGAGCCGATTGAGCGGCTGCCACCAGCCCTCGCCGGACGGGTCGGGCCGCGCCACGATCGCCAGATCGAGCGAAAAATGCGTGAACAGATGGCGCACCGTGCCGAGCGCTTCGTCGTGTCCGCCGGCCGGTCCGGTCCAGCCGTCGCCGGGCAACGCGGCCATCCCGCCGAGCAGCCCCCGGGCCGGACGGCGGACCAGCCACACCGCTCCTTCGCGCTCGGTCCACCACGCGGTTCCGTGGCGATGGGGCCGGACCGTGCGCGCCTTTCGTTCGGGAAAGGCGGCCGGATTTCCGCTGGCCAGTGCGGCGCAGTCGGCGCTTAGCGGACAGTCGCCGCATCGCGGGTTCGCGGCGCTGCAGATCGTCGCCCCCAAATCCATCATCGCCTGGACGAAGTCGCCCGGGCGGTCGGCCGGCATGATCGAAGCAAGCAGTCGCTCGATGTCCCGCCGCGCCGGGCGAGCAAGTCCGTTGAGCCGGGCAATCACCCGTTGGACATTGGTGTCCACCGCCGGCGCCGCTTCACCAAAGGCGATCGCCGCGACCGCCGCCGAGGTGTAATCGCCGATTCCGGGGAGCGCGCGAAGTCCTTTTGCAGTGGCTGGAAACCCGCCGAGCTCGGCCACCGTTCGGGCACAGGCAATGAGGTTGCGAGCCCGGGCATAATAGCCAAGACCGGCCCATTCGGAGAGGATTTCAGAATCGCTCGCCTGCGCAAGCGTTTCGACCGTCGGCCAGCGCGCAACGAACCGGTTGAATCGCGGCGCCACTGCGGCAACCGTGGTCTGCTGCAGCATGACCTCGCTAAGCCACACGCGATACGGATCGGGCGGCGGCGAGCCCGGCGGCGACCGCCACGGCAAGCGCCGGAAGTTATCCACATAATGTTGGATCAGCCGGTCGGCGATATTGGCGGTCACCGGGCTGCTATGGCATGGTCGCCGGCGATGATGAAACCGGAAAACCCGAAACAGGGACACCCGACCGCCGCACCGCGCAAGCCCAAGGCGGCCAATGAGGATTCGCCCCGCGGTGGCCGGGCGCGAAGCACTGGCGAACTGCTCGGCGCGCTCGGTGGACGGTCGTTCAAGCGGTTCGGTTTCATCCAGTCATCGGTCGTCAGCCGGTGGAACGAAATTGTCGGCGAGCGCTATGCCCGGGTATCCTCTCCAGAATCGATCCGTTTCCCCCAGGGCCGAAGGGCCGGCGGTGCGCTGACCCTGCTGGTCGAAGGCGCTCACGCGCCGCTCATCCAGCATCTCGCGCCGATGATCATCGAACGCGTCAACCGCTTCTTCGGCTATTGCGCGATCGACCGGATCGTCTTCCGCCAGGGCAAGCCGCCGGCGCCCGAGAGGCGGGTCGCTCGACCTGCTCCACCGCCACTGCCCAGGGAACTTGGCGAAGGCCTGCGGGAGATCGTCGATCCCGAGCTTCGCGCATGCCTGGAGTCGCTTGCGTCGCAAATTGCCGCTAATGGCGGCCCGCCAACGCTTTCGAGCGACACAGACCCGCTCATTTCCCTGATCACCGGAGCAACCGATCAATGACCTTTCGCCATCTTGCCGCCTGCGTCCTTGCCGTCGTCGCACTTGCCGGATGCAACAAGACCAGCGGCCCGGGCGACGCCGCCACCACCGACGACAGCAAGGTCACCATTACCCAGGCCAATCCGCCCCCGGGCGGGACCTGGGCCGATGTCGTCAACGCGACGTCGGCGGGCTTCGTCATGGGCAACCCCAACGCCAAGGTGAAACTGGTCGAAATCGGCTCGCTTTCCTGTCCGCACTGCAAGGAGTTCGAGGAGCAGGGCTCGGCAACCCTGGTCAACACTTACGTCAAGTCCGGCAATGTCAGCTGGGAGTTCCGCCCCTACGTCATTCACGGTGCGCTCGATGTCGCCAATGATCTGGTCGCGCGGTGCAATGGCCCAAGCACGTTCTTCCCGCTCGTCAACGCCTTCTACGCCGACCAGGACATGCTTCTGAACAAGATCAATGCGGTTCCCCAGGACAAGCTTGAGCAGGTCCAGAACCTGCCACCCAAGCAGGTGTTCGTGGCGATGGCCAATCTGGTCGGGCTTCAGGACTGGGCCGCTGCGCGCGGACTGCCCCAGGCCAAGAGCAACCAGTGTTTGAGCGACGAAAAGATGATCGACCGCGAAGTCCAGATGACGAGCGACGTCGAAAGCCAGTATCCCGACTTCAAGGGCACCCCGTCGTTCATCCTCAACGGCACTTTGCTTGCCGATCTGACGACCTGGGCCAAGCTCGAGCCGCACCTCAAGGACGCGCTTAAGTGACGGCGGTCGGCCGGGCGCTGACGGCCTTGGTGGCACTCGCGCTGGTACCTGCGATTTCGTCCGCTGCCCGCACTCCATCCACGGCCAGGGGCCACACCGCTGCAAGGGTTTCGCCGCGCGACTGGAGCCGCAGCTTTGCCGAATCGGGTTCCGGCGGTTTCGTCACGGGCAATCCGAACGCTCGGCTCAAGGTCGTCGAATACGGGTCGCTGACCTGTCCGCACTGCCGCCATTTTGCGCAGGACGCGGTCGAAAAATTCATCGGCCGGTACGTCCGGAGCGGCAAGGTCAGCTATGAATTCCGGCCGATGGTTCTCAATGCCACCGACCTTGCAGCGACTCTGCTCGCCCGATGCGGTGGTCCGTCGCGGTTCTTCCCGATCGCAGCGACGCTGTACGCCACCCAGCCCGAATGGACCGCCCGCAACGAGTCGGTCACCGAGGCGGAACTGGCCGCCATTCCGGACAAGCTGGTTGCGCTCCGGATGGCCGAGCGCGCGCAGCTGTTCGCGGTGGCCCGCGCCAACGGTATTGCGGACAAACGCGCGCGGGCCTGCCTGGTCGATCCGGCGGCGCAGACCAGGATCACGCAAATCCATCAAGATGCGATCGACTCCGGAGTGCCCGGGACGCCCTACTTCCTGGTCAATGGTCACAAGGCCCGGATCTGGGACTGGAGTTCGCTGCAGAAGGAGCTGGGAAAGGCGGGCGGCTGAATTGAAGGTCGGGGGGCCGAAGGCAAGGAACGCCAAGTGCGCATCCGCCGGCTGAAGCTCAGCGGGTTCAAGAGTTTCGTCGAGCCGACGGAACTCAGGATCGAGCCGGGACTGACCGGCGTCGTCGGGCCCAATGGCTGCGGCAAGTCCAATCTGCTGGAGGCGATTCGCTGGGTCATGGGCGAATCGAGCTCCAAGTCGCTGCGTGGCGGCGGCATGGACGATGTCATCTTCGCCGGAACCGCGACGCGGCCGGCGCGCGACTTCGCCGAAGTCTCCATCCTTCTCGACCCCGAGGGCACCAGCAACTCCAGTGCGGGCGAAAGCGAAGTCACTCGCCGGATCGAGCGCGGGTCCGGCTCAGCCTATCGAATCGACGGCCGCGACGTTCGCGCCAAGGACGTTTCGTTGCTGTTCGCGGACGCCGCCACCGGTGCCCATTCCCCGGCGCTCGTCAGCCAGGGAAGGATTGGCTCGGTGATCGCCGCCCGACCGGTCGAACGCCGACTGTTGCTCGAAGAGGCCGCGGGCATTTCCGGCCTTCATGCCCGGCGCAAGGATGCCGAGCAAAAGCTTCGCGCCGCCGAAGTCAACCTCAGCCGGCTTGGTGAAATCCTTGGCGAGCAGGAGCAGCGCTCCGCGCAACTTCGCCGCCAGGCGCGAGCAGCGGAGCGGTATCGCAAGGTTTCAAACGAGATCCGCGCGAGTGAAGCACGATTGCTCCATGCCCGCTGGACCGAGGCCGAGCGGGGCGCCGCGGCAGCAGAGGCCGAGGCCCAGGCCGCTTCGGCAGCTGTCGAGGAAATCCACCGGGCAATTGTCGAGGCGCAAGGCGCCCACGATTGCGCCACGGAGGCCTTGACTATCCGGCGCGCGGCGCTGGCCGAGCTTCGCGATTCGGGCCATGGACAGGCTCATCGGCTTGCGGCGGCGCGGGCGCGCCGCGACACGGTTGCCCGGCGGCTGGCCGAGCTCGACCGGCTGCAAATTGCACTTGCCGGCGATATCGCGCGCGAACAGGCGCTTCAGAATGATGCGTGCGCGGCGCTTGCCCAGCTTGAGCAGGAACGGACATCGGTCGAGCAGCGGCTGGCCGACGGTGAAAGCCGCTCGGGCCGGATCGCGGCCGCGCTCGGTGCCGCCGAATCGGTCTCGCGAGACTCCGAATCGGCGCTCGCCGAGCTGCTTGCACGGCAGGCCGCGATGCGCGCCGAACGCCGGGTCGCCGACGCTGCCCTCGAAGCGTCGAACGCCCAGCTGGAGCGGATCGAGGTTGAGCGGCAACGGCTTGAAGCGCAGCTCGCCGCGCTTGGCGACGGCAGTGCGCAAACGCTCGAACGCGAGACAGCCGAGGCCAAGGCCAAGGCTTCGTCGATCGCGCTGGCCGAAGCGGAGGCGCTTCGAATGGCGGCCGAGGATGGCCGGGTGTCGGCTTCCGAGGCGCGCGACCGCGCTGAAAGCGCGCTTGCCGCGAGCCGTGCCGCGCGATCGGCGGCGACGGCCGAGCATCAGGCACTTGCGCGTGCACTCGATCACGGCAGCGGCTCGGCCATTGCCGCGTTGCGCGCCGAGCCCGGCTACGAGCGCGCGCTTGCCGCCGCGCTTGGCGAAGATGCCGATGCAGCAATCGGCCCGAGCGAAGCTGCGCGCCGGTGGATTGGAAGCGAAGCGCTGAGCGACGACCCCGGCCTGCCTCCCGGAAGCGAGTGCCTCGCCGATCATGTCACCGCGCCCGCTGAGCTTACGCGCCGGCTTCGCCAGGTCGCCGTGGTCGTCGACGATGAGGGCCAATTGCTCAAGGTCGGGCAACGGCTTGTCACGCGCTCGGGGGGACTGCGTCGCTGGGACGGCTTCGAAGCCACCGAAGCGGGCGCAGCGGCGGCCGAACGGCTTCTTCGCGCCAACCGCCTGGCAGAGCTTGCGGCCGGGCTTCCACGGCTGGAGCAGGCGGTTGACGAGGGCGTCGCCGAGCGCGACCGGGCGCTTGAAGCAATGGAGCAATGCCGGTCAGCTGCGGAAACTGCCCGCTCCGCAGCGCTCGCCGCCGAGCGCGACTCGCGCGAGGCCGGGCGGGCGATCGACTCGGCCAGCGCAGCGCTTGAGCGGATCGAAGCGCAGCGCGCCGGCCTGACGCTTCGCCAGGACGATATCGAGCCGGTGGTTGAAGCCGCGATGGAAGCGGTCAGTGCGGCGCAGCGAGCGCTTGTTGTATTGCCCGATCCGCAAACGCTCGAGCACGACCTGGCAGTGGCGCGCGAGGCTGCCGCGAAAGCTGCCGAAGCCGTTGCCGACAAACGCGCTGAAGCTGCGACCATGGCGCGCGAGACCGCAGCAGATCGCGAACGGATGACAGCCGCGGCGCGCGAGCAGACCGAGTGGCGCAAACGCCAGGCCGATGCCGAGCAGCGGCTTGCGCAAGCCAACCAGCGGCACGCCCAGCAGTCCGCCGAGCGCGTTGGGCTCGAGGCCGAACCGGCCAGGCTGGATAGCGAGATCCGCGAGCTCGAACAGGCCAATGACGCAAGCCAGACCATGATCGGCGAAGCGGCGCAGGCCGAGAGCGAGGCCGAGCGACTGGTCGTTGCCGCAGCGCAGGCCGTCTCGGCCGCAAGCGAGCGGTCCGCCGACACCCGCGAGCGCCGCGCCGCAGCCGCTGCTCGAGCCGAAGCGCAGCAGTCGAGAAGCGCCGAATTCGCGCGCGCTTCGGTGGAAAAGTTCGAATGCTTGCCCCAGCGCCTGCCCGAGTTGCTCGGCTTTGACGGCGAAGCGCCGCGCGACGCGGGCGCAGAAGCGGCGGCGCTTGACCGGCTGACCGCCGAGCGGGAGCGGATCGGACCGGTCAATCTCGTCGCCGAGAGTGAGCTTGCCCAGCTTGATGAGGCCCGCGGGCGCGGCGCGGCCGAAGCCGACGAGTTGACCCAGGCAATCCATCGGCTGCGCGGATCGATCGGCAATCTCAACCGCGAAGGGCGAGTCCGGCTGCTCGAGGCGTTCGAGCGGGTCGATGCGCATTTCCGGCGGCTGTTCACGACACTGTTCGAAGGCGGTCAGGCGCATCTCGAGCTGGTCGAAAGCGACGACCCGCTGGAAGCCGGGCTGGAAATCATGGCCCAGCCACCCGGCAAGCGACTGTCGACCCTGACCCTTCTATCGGGCGGTGAGCAGGCCCTGACCGCAGTCGCACTGATCTTCGCCATCTTCCTCACCAACCCGGCGCCGATCTGCGTTCTGGACGAAGTCGACGCACCGCTCGACGACGCCAATGTCGAGCGGTTCTGCGAGTTGCTCGAAGCGATGACCCGGGAAACCGATACCCGCTACCTGATCGTCACCCACAATGCCGTGACGATGAGCCGAATGCACCGATTGTACGGGGTGACAATGATCGAAAAGGGCGTCAGCCG
>JBDSSR010000174.1:0-2977 GCA_039928675.1 Sphingomicrobium sp.
TAATTCCACAACCGCACGAACCACGACCGCGGATTGCCGTCGGCGTCACTCCCCTCGATCGTCAATGTTGGGCCGTTGATCTGGTCGAGCCCCAGAAGCCCGCTCGATTCCCAGTGAAAGCTCAGCATGCAACACGAATAATCGCGGTCGGTGTGGCGGGCGTGGGCCGGGTGCGCGGCCGAGTCCTCGCTGGCCCAGATCAGTCCGACTAGGTCGCCCTTGCGCAGGAACTCGGTTGCAACCGTCAGGCTGTGGCCGTCGGCGCTGGTGACTATCGATGCGATTGTCCCGCGCGGAAAATCGACGGTCCAGTGGAGCGGGTCGAAGCGCTTGAGAAACGTCCTCGTGATCGCCGCTCCGGGGCGAGTGAACCACAGGTTCATAGGATCAGCGCGCCGTCAGTGCCGAGCGGATCGCATGCGCGATTTGCCGGCTCGACTGGCGAAGCAGCTGCGGGTCGCCGGGCTGCGGGGTGTGGATTGCAATCGCCACCCGGACGTCGCGCCCGCCACCGCCGCCGACCTGCTCGATCCGCCCGCTTGCGCCCGGCACGAACAGCTCGGGTCCTCGCTCGCCAACGACATAGGGCCGGCCGCAGCTGACCGGCCCGCCGGTCGCCCGCCCGGGCGATCCAACGAGACCCGCGATAAGCCCGCCAAGCCCGTTGATAACACTTGCCCCAACGCCCCCGCCGCCAGCACCGCTGAACAGCGCGCGGAGCGACGCCTGGGCAATGTCGGCCATCGCCGCAAGCGCAACGTTCTTGAGATCGTCGAACCCGACCTTGCCCGATGTGATCGCCTTGGCCAGTGAACTGTCGATCAGCCGTCCGGCTCGCCCGGCTCCGGCGACCAGCGGCCCTTCCAGCTGCCCCCGCATCGCCGATACGTCGCGCGCGAAGCCGGCGGTGTCGGCGCGAACGCTGACCACCAGGGTTTCGATCGTTTCATCCATTGTTGTATCCTTCGTCCGGAAAGCGGCGTTTCAGCTCTTCCAACGTCATCCCTTCAGAGCCACCGGGCGCGATCAGCGCCAGCGCGAGCTCGGCCGGCGTGGCGTTCCAAAACTCCGCCGGACGCCAGCCCAGAAGCACGCTTGCCGCATTGCACAGGGTCGATGCGCCCTCGCCGAACAGCCTCACCGGCCCTGCAGGATCTGGGTCAAAATCATCTTGAGGATCGGAGTCACTCCGGCCAGGCCCTTCTCGACCACCGCCTCGCCGATCCGCGCGCGGCTGATCGCTTCGGCCCGGCCGCTCGACAAATGGTCGAACAATGCGACGATCTGGCTAAGCTTGAGCACACCTTCTGCGGCCCGCTCAACGATCTCGAACAGCGAGCCCAGTTCCTCCTCGGCAGCGATGAGCGCCGCGAAGCTTGGCCGAAGGACGAGCGTTTGCCCGCCCACGATCAGGCTTGCTTCGCCGCGATAAGGGTTTGGCCCGGCGGGCTTGGCACTCACAGCGCAACCACTTCGCCCGAGCTTTCGAGCGCAAGCGTGTAATTGCGCTCGCCGTTGAAATCGCCGGCATATTCCAGCCGGGTGACGAGGAACCGGCCGCGCATCCGGTCCCCGCCTTCAAAGCTTAGCTCATAGTCCTCGATCGCTCCGTCGAGCGCCAGCCCACGGACCTGCACTTCGGCGGTACCGCCGGTAAAGATGCCGCTTGCAGCCACCGATACCGAGCGCACGCCAGCTCCGGTCAGAAGCTCGCGCCAGCCGCCGCTGTCCTTGTTGGTAATTGCAACCGCATCGCCGTTGACCGACAATTGCGTGGTCTTGAGCCCAGCAACGGTCGCATAGGTCGGTGTCGCCGACCCGTCGCCGATCTTGAGCAGGAATGCGCTTCCGCGTTCCGCCGCCATGTTCTTCTCCCTCGATTTCGTCATTCCCGCGAAAGCGGGAATCCAGACCTGTTGAATTGTTTTAAAGCGCGAGCATCCTGGCTCGAAAATCGACCGCCGCGGCCCACGGACCGGCGACGTCGCGAACCACTCGGCGCCGAACCAGGCGCATCGTCACCAGCTGCCAGCCATCGACCTCGCCTGGCGCCTCGACGCTTTCTTCGACCAGGTCGGCAAGTTCGTGAAGGCGGACAGGCTGGTCGTCCCAAACGGTAATCGCGACCAGCACTTCGCGCCCGGTCGCGCTCTTGTGGCTCCAGTCACTCTCGCTCGTCGCGTCGATCGTTGCATAGGGAAAGCTTGCCCGCGCCGGGGGCCCGTCGAACACCCCGTCAAGCTCTCCGACCGATTGCAAGCGCTGCTGCAATCGCGGTCTGCAAGGCGCCGCCCGCGCTCATTTCAAAAACCTCAGCTGAGGGTCGATCAGCCAGCGCTTGATCATGCCCTTGCCGCGCACCAGAACGCGCGCTTCCTCGACCTCGACCGCACCGCTTCCGAACATCGCTTTGAGCTGGGTGGCGATCGCGTCGATCCGGCGTTGCTTGGCGGCGTGCGCAAGTTCCTCACCGCGTCGGCTCAATATCCGCATCATGTCCGCACCTCTTCGCAGCGCATTGCAATCCGGTCGCGCCGGACCGGGTCCTCGATCAATTGCCGAACCATCAGGACCCGCCCGTTCCAGCTCACCCGATGGCCAAGCGCGATCCCCTCGCGAGCGCGGATCGTCACCCGATACCGTGGCATTGCGCTAAGCGCCTGCGCCTCGCTTTCCGGGCCGACACTGTCCAAGTTGACGCTTGCAAGGCAGCGGCAGACACTGGTCCAGCCCGGCTCCTGCAAGCCCATTGCATTGCGCACCGAAACCGGCTGCTCGATGGTCACCCGCTGATTGAGCGTCCCCGCGAACTCGGGTTCCGCTGTCACGACAGCCTCAACCGGCGGTACGGGCGCCACAGCGCAGTCACCGCCGCCGGTGGCTCGCCCCCGGCCCCGTCGCGAGCGCTGAACAGATGCGCGGTCAGGCGCAGCACGCCCTGCCGAATGGGTTCGGGAACTCCGTTTTCGTCCTCGGC
>JBDSSR010000175.1:0-5105 GCA_039928675.1 Sphingomicrobium sp.
TGATGGTCATGTCGAGCACAACTTCGTGATCGACCAGGACTTTGCAGGTTCCGACATCGTCGTCGACGCCCTTGATAGCCGGGAGCCATTGAGCCTCGATGCGCCAGTGTTGATCGTTGAAATTCCAGCCCGCCCACGGGGACTCCGGATCGTCCAGACCCTCGATTTCGCTGACGCCCTCGGGGGCTTTCCACTTCTTTCCGCGAAGCTTCGATTGCCCCATCCACAGCTGAGCGATTGTGAGAAGTTCCGGGACGGCCACGTTGAGCCTGGTTTCGGTGACCCACAAAGCGGCCTTGACCGCCTTGGCGAGCGCCAACTTGTTGCGTTCGACCTCGGCCATGCTCGCGCGATCGCGCGCACCATCGATCTGAGTGCCGATATGCTTGGCGCGGCCAGCCTCTTTTTCCTCGAGCGACAGCGCCTTGAACGGCCGGGGCACATATTTGAGCGCGCCCATGATGAGCCAGGTCGCAACCGCGGTAAGCAAAATCAGCAATACTGACTGGGTCACGTCACGGCCTCCAGCACAGAGCATCAGACAGGTGCGGCGATCAGAGATACTGGAGCGAGTTCCCAAGCTCAATAGCCCAACGCGCAGGGCGAATATCGCAAAAAGGTCATTCTTTTGCGGCGCCGAGGCATGTAGGATGGCGACCGGAAACATGGATTTGAGTGGAGGGCCCCCGGTGGACAGTGAAAACTGGGTCGAGGAGCGCGACAGGCTGGAGAAATTGCTCGACGGGATCGAGGCCGGAGAAATCACTCATGTCGACGAGCAGGACCTTCGCGAACTTCAGGCCACGACCGAAGGCAACATCGCTGCCTTGAAGGCCCGGCTGGCCGAACTGAACGACCGACTGGGTCCGGATCCCAGCAATCCGGATAACAGGGACCCGGATCTCAAAGACTAGGTCGGCTCGTCCGGACGGGTGTCAGCTCAGCTGAACCGCAGAAACGCGATCGCGCCCGCGGCAAGCAGGATCAGCAGGATCGCCGCCACCGCGATGGCGGACACGGGCTTGGGACTGGTCTTGACCATGCGGGTGGTTTTTTCTTCCGCTCTCGTGGCGTCGCTCTTTGCGCTCTCGACCTCCTCAAGCCAGCTGGCCGCCCACACCGCTTTTGGGCCGCTGTAGCGTTCGGCGTTGAGTTTCTGCCGGACGTCGGCTTCGCCGACGCTGCGACAGGACGCGATGAAGCGTTCTTCGTTGGTCATTGCCACGACTGGCGAACCGCGTTTGGCGTGCTGCCCTCGCAAATCCAGAGATGCTCGAGCGCCAGCGCCGATTGCGCGCGTTCACCTGAAGGGAGAATCGGAGCTTGGGTCATGGAACATCCCCGGTCAGCAAGCGGGAGCGCGAATGTCTCTCAGTCACCAAATGCCGCGGGAAGTGCCAGTGATGCAAGCGAGCCTAGGGCAATCGTGACAGGAACGCCAATCTATTGCCCCAGGACCGACGCCATGGCACGCCAAGGTAAGGGAGCGCGTTCACGCGGCGCGGGGCAAGCGCGATTCGAAAGTTGCCTTGGTCACGGCGACGGCCATGCCCTTGGCGGATGAGATCTCCGTCACCTGGGCTTGCAGCTGTTTGGCCAAGGCGCCCACGAGCGCGGTGCCCAGTCCGGTCGATGGCTCGGCATTCCTGGCCTGGCGCCGTCCGGTCCCGTTGTCGGTTACCGTAAGCCTCCAATTGGAGGATGCCATTTCGAAGGTTACACGGATGAGCGCGGACGAACGCCGGATCGGAAAAGCATATTTGACAGCGTTGATAATCAACTCGGTAACGATCAGGCCAATGCTTACGGCGTGACTGGTTGGAAGCTCGCCGGGGTCGGCGATGACGGCAATCTCGATTTCCTGTTTGGGATCGACCATCGACGAGGCAAGACCGGCGCCGAGTTTCGTCAGATAGGGACCGATCTCGATCTGCTCGATGCCGTCGGCAGCATGAAGATAGCCTTGCACAGCGGCCACCGACATGACGCGCTGGTGTGCCGCCCGAAGCTCGGCCTTCGTTTCCTCGGAGGTCACTGCGCCGGCCTTCAACAGCAATATGCTCGCGATGATTTGCAGGCTGTTGGCGATGCGGTGGCGCATTTCGCGCAACAGCGTCTTTTGCTGCTCGAGCAGCTCTTCGGTGTGTTCGAGCAGTTCCTGCTTCTCTTGTTCGGCGATCCTTCGTTCGGTGATGTCCTTGATGGCGACCAGGACCATCCGACCCGTTCCCCCCTCATCCCGTATCGGAAGTGCGTTCAAGTGAAGAGTGCGCTTGCCAAGAGCGGCGAACTCCCGCTCAAATTCGAACCCATCGACTGTTCCGTGGCCGTCAACCACGCCGCCAAGCAACTGTCGCAGCCCTGGAATGTCCCATTGCCCCGCGGAGAGCGCGAACAGCGAGCGGCCGTGAGTGGAGCTCGGGTCACCGCCGAAGATTTCGTAAAAGCAACGGCTGCCAGCGAGCAGTTGAAGCGAGTGATCGAGCACGATGAACGGTTCAGGCAGAGTATCCACGATCGCGAGCGCGAGCGCCTGGGCCCCTGCCGCATCTTGAAATTGTTTCATAGATCGTGCTCCGTGGGCGGGAGCGTCGCATGTCTCTCTGCAACCGGCGAGCCAAAATAGGGCCGGTGGTAGGTCGATTATACGCCCCCCGGTAACAAATAGCGAGCGCTAGTTCTAACCCAGGTTAGCCCCTGGATCGGCGGTTTGGCGAATGGACCTTAGGCCGGCTGGTGTCGGCAGTTGTCGAATTTGCCCGTCCGCCGGGATTTTCCACCACGCTCGGTTCCTGCAAAACGGCACCTCGCATCGCGACCGGCTTGTGCTAACCTCAAGCAAACATCGGCAGGGGAGGCCCAGATCATGTCACAGTTCAGTCGTCGCGAGTTCGGCAAGGCAATCAGTGCTGCTTCGGCGGCAGGGCTGGCCGGCGCGCCATCGGTGGCAGCAGCGGCGGCGGCGAAGCTCCGACCGACCGACCTCGGCTTCCCCGCCGATTTCCGCTGGGGAACCGCGACAGCGTCTTACCAGATTGAAGGCGCGGTCACCGAGGACGGGCGCGGGCCGACCAACTGGGACGTCTTTGCCCACACTCCGGGGCGGACCATCAACGGCGACACTGGCGACGTCGCCGACGACAGCTACCACCGCTTAGCCGAAGACACCCAGCTTTTGAAAAATCTTGGCGTCCACAGCTATCGCATGTCTTTCGCCTGGTCGCGGATTTTCCCCGACGGGCGGGGGCAGCCCAACCCCAAGGGCGTCGATCATTACAAGCGCGTGATCGATAATCTGCTCGAAAACGGCATCGAACCCTATATCACCATGTTCCACTGGGACCTGCCCTCTGCGCTCCCCGGCGGGTGGCAGAACCGCGACACTGCGTACGCCTTCGCCGATTATGCCGGATATATGGCGGGCCAGATGTCGGACCGCCTCAAGCACATCATGACGGTCAACGAGATCCGCTGCTTCACCGATCTTGGCCACCAGGTCGGAATCCACGCGCCGGGGCTCAAGCTGCCCCCCGCCGAGGTCAATCAGGTGCGTCACCACGGCGTGCTTGCCCACGGGCTCGGAGTTCAGGCAATCCGCGCTCATGCCAAGGCCGGGACCAGGGTCGGGCTGGCCGACAACACGTCTTTCTACGTTCCGGTGATCGACACGCCCGAGCATATCGCCGCGGCAAAAAAGGCGACCCGCGAGAAGAACGCGATGTTCCTCACCGCGATCATGGAAGGCCGCTACATCGACGAATATCTCAAGCAGGAGGGGGCCAACGCGCCCACGGTCAAGGCCGGGGACATGGCGGCGATCGCAAGCCCGCTCGATTTCGTCGGGCTCAACATTTACGCGCCCGAATGGGCCCGGGCCGACGATTCGCCGCAGGGCTATGCGACCATGCCCCACATCGCCTCGTCGCCGCACATGGCGTCGCCGTGGCTGATCGTCGGGCCCGAAGTGGCCTATTGGGGCGTCCGCCAGGTCAGCGAACTGTGGGCCCCGCAGACGCTTTATATATCCGAGAACGGTGCATCGGCCGACGATCCGATGGAGAATGGCCGGGTCGATGACGCCGACCGGGTCATGTATCTACGCAACTACATCACCCAGTTCCACCGCGCGGTCGCCGAAGGTTATCCGCTCAAGGGCTATTTCCTGTGGAGCCTGATGGACAATTTCGAATGGGCCGACGGCTATTCGAAGCGGTTCGGAATCCATTACGTCGACTTCAAGACCCAGAAGCGCACGCCCAAGCTGAGCGCCGCCTGGTATAAGGAAGTGATCGCCCGCAACGCCGTGGTCTAGGGCAGGCAATCCACCAGCGGTGATGCAGCGACAGCGTCAATGCGCTAGGGACCGGGGGCAATGAACGACCTCGACGCGGCTTCCGAACTCGACGTTCTCAAGGCCGAGCACCGGCGGCTCGACGAGCGGCTTCGCGCGCTTTGTGCCGAGCCGATCGGCGACCAGCTGCAGGTTGCTCGGCTCAAGCGGCAAAAGCTCATGCTCAAGGACCGGATCGAGCGGCTGATCGATAACGGAGTGCCCGATCTTACCGCCTGACCAGGCGTATCCAACCTGTCCCGCATGGGGACAATCGCAAGGGTTTGCGGCGCGACCGGTGCGCTGAGGCGTTTTCACGGGGGATGAACAGTGGCACGTTAGTCGCGATGGACGAATCGCAAGAGCCCGGACCGCAGATCCGCATTACCTCGCGGCTGATCGACTCGCTTTATACGGAGGCGATGCTGCTGGCCGACGAAGCCCGGTCCTATTTCGACGATGCCGGGCGGGCCGACCGCGCGACGCTCGAGCCGTTTGTCCGGGTCGGCTTTGCCTGTGAATCGCTGCGCGTCACGACCCACATCATGCACATCGTCGCCTGGCTTTTAACCCAGCGCGCGATCGAGTCCGGCGAGATCCCGACGCGTGATGGGCGACGGCGCGAATCCAGGCTCGGCCATGCGCAGGAAAGCGACCCCGCGGTGGTCGCCCAGCTGCCGCAAGCGGCGCAGAAGCTGATCAATGCGACGACCGACCTCTACGCGCGGGTTGCCAGGATCGATCAGGGCACGGTCGAAAGCGAACCGGCGCAAAG
>JBDSSR010000176.1:0-4418 GCA_039928675.1 Sphingomicrobium sp.
CTCGGGGACATCGAGCCGGCAGACCTGCTGCGCCCGGGTTCATGACTGCACGCTTCAAAATTGCGAGCCCCATAAACGAGTAAACCCCGGCAACCGAAGTTGCCGGGGTTCCATGTTCCTTTTCCCGAAGGATCCGGAACACCCATTCTTGATAGACGATTTATCCGCGGGTGCGAGTCAAAAATGACCCGCCCGGCAACAAAGTCGTGGACCAATCTGTGACTCAAAATGTGGATAAATCATGCCCCGTAACCAGCCGCTGCGAATCGCCAGCTACAATATCAACGGAATCAACGCCCGCTTGCCAGTGCTCCTCCGCTGGCTCGAGGCGTTTGGGCCCGACGTCGCCTGCCTCCAGGAATTGAAATGCACCGACGAATCATTCCCGGCCGAAGCGATCGAAGCGCTTGGCTACCAGTCGATCTGGCACGGGCAGAAAAGCTGGAACGGGGTGGCGATCCTCAGCCGGGTCGGCACCCCGGTGGAAACCCGGCGCGCGCTTCCCGACGATCCCGACCCCGAACAGAGCCGCTACCTTGAAGCCGCGGTGCGCGGAGTCCTCGTTGGCAACCTTTACGCGCCCAACGGCAATCCCCGGCCCGGGCCCAAGTTCGACTACAAGCTCGCCTGGCTCGACCGGCTGCGCGACCATGCCCGCGCGCTGCTCGCCCAGAAGGTGCCGGCGCTGCTGATCGGCGATTTCAACGTCATCCCGACGCCAAAGGATGTCTACAAGCCCGAGCGCTGGGTGAAGGATGCGCTTTATGCGCAAGCTGCGCGCGACGCTTATGCGACAATCCTCGGCGATGGCTGGACCGATGCCATCCGCCAGCTTCACCCGGACCAGCCGACCTACACCTTCTGGCCGTACTGGCGGAACAGCTTTGAGCGCGATGCGGGAATCCGGATCGACCATGCGCTGCTCAGCCCGGAGCTCGCCGGAGCTCTGAGAGCGGCCGGTGTCGATCGGACCCCGCGCAGCCTGGAAAAAACCAGCGACCACGCCCCGATGTGGGTCGAGCTGGCGGTCTGAGCCGCGCGACAGCGCTAATCCAGCGGGAACGCCTTGAGGAACAGCAGGCTGCCCAGATGCACTGCAACGAACACCGCAAGTGCGATCCACAGGGCGGAACTTGGGCCGAAAGCACCAATGCACAGCGCAGCCAGAAGCGGCGGGACCAGCGTCAACCGCACCAACCACAACACCGGCGGCGCGGGATTCTGACCCCAGATGCCGGCCATTCCCCCGGCGACTCGAAATCGAAAGTCGACCACTGCGAAGTGAACCAGAACGACGATCACGGCGGCGGTTAGCGCCAACAGAATATTGTCCATTGCGTCAGTTTCTCCCGAGCATAGTCACTGGCGATTCTCCATTGCGGCGCGGCGCGGCGTTGCGCAACTCAACCTTCGACAAGGCTGCTGATAGTACGGTCATTCTGTGGTGCCGGATGCAGGAATCGAACCCGCGACCTTCGGTTTACAAAACCGCTGCTCTACCATCTGAGCTAATCCGGCCCGTTTCACGCATTGATTTATAGAACGCCGAAGGTCCAGCCTTCGCTTCGCGCGATCACTTGGGTCAGGCCGGCGGGCGCGAAGGCCGCGGCTTCGCTCATCGCAAGCTGGCGCATTCCAGCGGCGGTGACGAGGGCGTCGGTCTGGTGGTCGTTGGGTTCGAAGCGGAGCCTTGCGGGCGGGCTGCCGAGTCGCTTGAGCGCCAGGTTCAATTGGGCCCGGCTGCGCAGCTTGGCACCGCTCATCCCCGCCCTTCGGAGATAGATCCGGGTATAGATTTCAACCACCGCGCTGCCGCCTGCGAGCATCTGGTCCATCGGCCAGATCGCGACCCGATCACCGATCGCGTGGAGCAGCCGCATCCCGGAAAAGCTTGCCTTGGCGACTTGCGCTGCACCGATCGCATCGTAGGCGCTTGCAGTCTTGCGGCCGCCCTGCCGGTTGAGCTGGGCGTCGCACTGGCGGAAGCGGACGAAGTCGGCCTTAACTCCATCGGCTATCCCGAAATAGAAATGCTTGCGATGGATGCGCTCGAGGAAGCTTGCCGCGCCGAGGTCGTCGTCGTCGCACAGGCCATCGACATAGGCCCAAAATTCGCGCGCGACCCGGGGCACTCCGGGCTCGCCGGGCAGATACTCTCCCCGTTCGATCAGCGGCGGTGCGAAGCTGAAATCGAAACCGAACAGCGTCGGCTCGCTGGCCGCCCGACTGATCAGCCAGGCAAGCACTTCGCTGCGCGACCAGACGTGGCCCGGGCGGACCAGGCGCGGCGCACGATCGCCCCGGGCCTCGGCAATGGCGATACCCTTGTGCCTACTGCCCTTGGCGCCCGACCAGTCGATCGCGACGAAGGCGTCGAAGCGCGGGGTCAGCGCGCCGGACCTGGCGGGCGCTTGGGACCACCCACTATCTTGTGCTTCGCTTGGCTGCCGGTTTTTTGGCCACGGCTTGCTCGCGTGCCCGCGCAATCATGTCCGCGACCCGATCCGGGTCGTCACTTGCGTAGCGCACCAGTAGGCCGGGCCAGCCGGCGAAGTGCGGCGTCTGCCAAAAGGTCGCGGGATCGGTTTCGATCAGCATGTCCTTGGTCGCGCGATCAATGTGCAGGACAAAGCTGTCGACCCCGTCCTTGACGTTGACGAACGGTCGGCCGTTCGCAGCGACCTTGATCGCGGGATTGCCATAATAAGCCGAAGCAACGGTGCCGGGCAGTGCAAGCGCAAATGCCGCAACCTCGTCCCAGGACGAAAGGCGCACAATCACACCAACGGCGGTTGAGCGCCTTGGTCGGCTGGCGGAGTCGGCGGAGTGGGTGGAGTCGGCGGCTCGGGCGAGTGGCGGATTTGCGCCGGCGCGGCAGGCGGCGACGGCGGCCCTTCGCGGCTCGCCCAGCGTCCCAGCACCGAGCCCGCGGCATCTCGCCCGCCGAGCCCGAAGGCCAAAGCAGTGGCGACCGCTGCCGAGCCGAGGATCAGCCCGAAGGCCATCATCACGATCATGTCGGCAAGCCCCATGAACGTCAGCCCGATCGCGGTGAACAAGGCGATGATGGCGTAGCGAACGATGGTCTGGGCAAAGCCGCCCTCGCCCGTTCCACTGCCGACAAGGTTGGCGATGATCCGCGACAGCATGATCCCGACGACGATGATCAGGGTCCCGAAAATGACCTTTCCGCCAAGCTCGGTGACCTGGGCGAGGAAGATTGCGATGGTCCCTCCGCCGAGTTGCTTGGCCGCTTCAATCGAGGCTGCAAGGATGATTGCGACCATTGCGATGTTGGCGACGATCCGCGACGGCCGGGCAGTCGCTGGAAAGACACCCGTCGAGGTGATCGCCTGGTCAAACCCGGTCGACGGCAGGATCGCTTCGATGATCGTCTTGAGGAAGCGCCCGATGAAGAAGGCGATCCCGATCCACAGCGCGGCTGCAAGAACGCGCGGGATTGCGGCGTAAATCTGATTGAGCATGTCCACCGCCGGGCCCGAGATCGCCTCGATCCCAAGCACGTTGAGCGCGGCGATCGCCACTTGAATGATGATCACTGCAAACAGCAGCACGCCGACTGCCCGGGCAAGGCTGGACCGCGTTGCCGGCGGCGCTGCTCCGGGCGGAACGGCATTGGGATCGGTTCGGACCGTGCCCTCGACATCGCCAATGCCGAGCCGGGCGAGCAAACCATCGACGTTGGCAGCGATCAGCACCGTTTCGACCAGGTTTTTGGCGATTCGCGCAACCACCAGGCCGACAAAGAAAATCAGGCCGGCGCCGATCAGTCGCGGAAGAAAGGCGAAGATCTCGGTCACCAGTTCGTTGATCGGAGCAAGGATCTGGCCGAGCCCGAGGAACTGCAGCGCGGCCATGATCCCGACCAGCCAGATGATCAGCTTGGCAATCGTCCCGAGCTGGTGGCCGACGGTTTCGTCGGGCGACCCGGTGAGGTGCTTCTTCAGCGCCGGAGTCCGGTCAATCGCTTTCTGGATGATCCATTTGACCGCCCGGGCGACGACCCACGTCGCAACCAGGATCAATAGCGCAATCAGGATTCGCGGCGCCCATTCGATCGCCTGGGCCCGCCAATATGCGTTCTTGTCGATCTGATACATCTGGCCCGCGCTCCTGTTGTCTCATAAGCCTCAACCCGCGGCCCCGTCGGATTGTTGCAGCTCTTTGCGCTGCTTTTCCCAATAATCCAGCCGTTCCCTGATCCGCGCTTCAAAGCCGCGGTCGGTCGGCTTGTAGAAGCGTTGTGGTTCCATGTCTTCGGGCCAGTAATCCTGGCCGGAAAAACCATCGTCGGAATCATGGTCATAGGCATAGCCCTGGCCGTAGCCGATGTCTTTCATCAGCTTGGTCGGGGCGCTCAATATATGCATCGGCGGCATCAGCGATCCGGTGTCGCG
>JBDSSR010000177.1:0-4907 GCA_039928675.1 Sphingomicrobium sp.
AAGGGCTCCAAGGTTTATATCGAAGGCCAGATCCAGACCCGCAAATGGCAGGATCAGTCGGGCAACGACAAATATACGACCGAGATTGTCCTCCAGAAATTCCGCGGTGAGCTACAGCTCCTCGACAGCCGCGAAAGCGGCGGCGGCGGTGCTGGAGGTGGTCGGGGAGCATTCCACGACGATTTCGAAGCATCGGCAAGCGCTCCGCAGCGAGGGCAATCGCGGCCCCAGCCGGCGGCATTCGACACCGACCTCGACGACGACGTTCCATTCTAGGTTGCTTCGGTCCTTCTAACTCTCGTCGCCGCGGCGAAGCGCGGCCAGCACCGCGAACGGACTTGCTTCGGCTTCGCTCATCACCCCCGCTTCCTTAAGCGCGGCATCGGCTCCGGCACTTCGCGGAAACGGGTCGAGGCTCAGCGCCAGGGTGTCGGCGACCGCCGCACCGAGGTCGATGATCGCGCCGTCGTAAAAAATCGTGTCGAGCTCGTTTTGGCCAAGCTCGATCTCGTCCTCGGGTCCGCGCGCTTCGGGCTCGGGCCGAAACTCCAGAGTGAACGGCTCATCGACATGCGCGGCAACGGGCTCGTCGGTAATCACGCAGCGCTGCGCAAGCGCGGCCGCAAGCCGGCCTTCGGCGCGGATCACATCGCCGTCGCGGGTCAGCGTTGCGTGCGCCTCCAGCCGGTCGATTCGGTCAAGCTCCAGCCGGCTCGCGATGGCCGCGCGCTCGGCCTCGTCGGCGACGACGGCGATGCGTTGGCCGTCGTATATCCGGTCGACCTTGAGGCCGTGGGCAAAGCCCTTGTTCACGCTAACCTCCCGTCCTCGAGTGACTCCAGCCCGGCCGCTTCGAGCCCGGCCCACACCGCGCGAAGCCCGGTGCTGCAATGATCGCGTGCATCGGGCGTCACCTCGCCCTTGTAAACGCTGTGCCCAACAGCCTCGCCCCAATCGCCGCCGGCGACGGTGGTGCGCCACAGGTCGACGCGCCGGGAAAGCGATCCGACCAGCTTGCGCACCGTTCGGCCAAGCGCGGGATCGCCGATGCCAAGCTCGCGATGTTCGGCCTCCATCACCTCGATGAACCGTTCGGTGAGGGCCACGGATGCCAGATTTGCAGCCGAGCCGAGCTGTTCGAGGCGAATCAGCGCAAGCGCGGTCACCGTCGCCAGCATTGCGAACCGGCCGTCGAGGGTGTCCGGCACGCGGCCTTCGACATACCAATGCGGTTGGCGCGCCACCGCGGTCACCGCCGCGAACAGCGGCGCCCCCCGCGCCGGGTCGGCTGTTAATCTTCGGAACAGGAAGTCGAGCATAGCGTCTCCGGTGCGGGCCCGAGGCCGGCCAACCGCAGGCCACGGGGTTGCGCCCATGCTTGCGGTCCGCATATTGAAGCGCAAAGCCCGTCAGGCAAGACGGCGATTGATCGAAGTGCACAAGACGGTGCTCCACGGAAAGGCTTGAGGGAATGACGCGTTCGCTGGCGAGGATAATCTGGATTGCGGCCGCCGGAGCGCTGCTTGGCGGATGCGCGAGCGTTCGCGCCCACAAGGGCGCGGTCATCGACAAGCAGCTTGCAAGCTCGATCCAGGCGGGGGTCGATAACAAGGCCTCGGTCGCCAAGCTGCTCGGCACTCCGTCATTCACTGGCCAATTTACGCCGGACGACTGGTATTATGTATCCCGCGATACGCGCCAGTTTGCGTTCCGCAATCCGCGAGTCGCCCAGGAAACGGTGCTTCGGGTTCGCTTCGACCCGGCGGGCAATGTCACCGCCGTCCAGCAGAGCGGGAAGGAGCTGGTGCTCAACTTCGACCCGTCCAAGCGGAGCACTCCGACGCTGGGCCGTGAGCGCAGCTTCTTTGAAGAACTGTTCGGCGGAATCGGCTCAGTAACTCCGGGCGGGCTTCCTGGAGCGGGATCGGGCGGCCAGCAGTAAGCCAGCTGCGGGCGCTTCCTAGCGCGCCGAGTTTCGCTTAAGCGTCGCGGCGCCATGACTGCTAAACTGCAATGACTGCTACACCCGCCGGCATCACCTACGCGGACTATCTCAAGCTCGATCAGCTGCTTGGCGCGCAGCAGCCGATGTCCGACCTGCATGACGAAATGCTGTTCATCATCATCCACCAGACCAAGGAGCTGTGGATGAAGGAGATGCTGCACGAGCTTGCGCTGGCGATCGCGCTGGTTGGAACCGACCGGTTCGCGCAGGCCTGCAAGGCAATGGCGCGGATCAGCCGGATTCAGGCTGTTATGACCCTGTCTTGGGACGTGCTGTCGACCTTGACTCCGGTCGATTATCTGAAATTCCGCGACGTTCTGGGAACCTCGTCGGGCTTCCAATCCCGGCAATTTCGCGAACTCGAATTCCGGCTCGGCCTCAAGGATGCGAACTTTCTTGGCCAATATGCCGAGGGCAGCGAAGCGCGCGCATCGCTCCAGCGGGCGCTTGACGAGCCGAGCCTTCGCGACGCCGCCACCAACGCTCTTGAACGCGCCGGGTTCGACCTTGGCGATCGCTCGGACGTCTCGATCGCCGCGGCGTGGCTTGAGGTGTATCGCGATGCGGAGCGCTGGTTCGACCTGTATGAGCTTGCCGAAAAGCTGGTTGATATCGACGATGCCTTGGCGGGTTGGCGCCACAAGCATGTGCTTACGGTTGAACGGATCATCGGCAACCGGCGCGGCACCGGCGGCTCGGCCGGAGCGCCCTATTTGCGCGCAACGCTCGACAAGCGCGTGTTTCCCGAACTGTGGTCGCTAAGGACCGATCTTTGAGCTTCAAGCGCCTGTTTTCGCGCGCCTTTGACGCTGCTCCCGACCGCCTCCATTTTGCTTCGCACAGCCATCATCTGTGGCCCGATGCAAGCTTTGCCGGCCAGGTCGAGGCGTGGGACGATGCAGCGCGCCTTGCCGATCGCAAGTGGGACAAGGCGATGGGCGAGGTGTGGCCGGAGGCTCAGCGGCGGGTCGCCGACGAACTCGGCACCGGCCGGCCGGACGACATCGTCTTTTCCTCCAACACCCACGATTTCCTCATCCGCATCGCCTCGGCCTGCACGCGAGCCGAGCCGGGCCGGCTTCGAGTGCTCGCCAGCGACGGCGAATTTCATAGCGCTCGGCGACAGCTCGAGCGCTGGGCGGAGGATGGCTGGCTGAGATTGACCACCGTCCCCCTCGATCGCCTGCTCGATTCGGCCCGGACCGGAGATCACGACCTGATCCTGGTCAGCCAGGTGCAATATAACAGCGGCAAAATCTTCGAGCCGGTCGAAGAGCTTGCGGCACTTGCCCGGCCCGATGGACCGTGGGTGATCATCGACAGCTATCACGCGTTCATGGCGATCGACCGGCCGCTCGGGGAAACTGCCGCGCGCTCCGCATTCTGTCTCGGCGGCGGGTACAAATATGCGATGGCTGGGGAAGGCTGCGCGTTCCTCCACGCGCCGGCCGGCTTTGGTCCGCGCCCGCCCGTCACCGGCTGGTTTGCCGAATTCGAAGACCTCACTTTGCCCGCGGGCCGGGTCGGTTATGCAAGCGATGCGCGGCGGTTTCTCGGAGCGACCTTCGACCCTTCCGGCCTCTACCGCTTCACTGCGGTGCAGCGGATGCTCGAGGCCGAAGGACTGACGACTGCACGGATCAGCGCCCATATCGCCGGACTTCAGCGCCGCTTGCTCGACGGCCTGGGCGAAACGCCGCTGGCCAGGGCCGAGCTCATCAACCCGCCGGGCGACGGTCCGAATGCGCGATTTCTCGCTTTTCGTGCACCTGATTCGGAACGCTGGGGCGCCGAGCTGCTTGCGCAGAATTGCATCACCGACGTCCGCGCCGACGTACTTCGGATCGGCTTTGGGCTTTATAACGATCCCGCCGACGTCGATCGGCTGCTTTTGCTGATCGGGCGTTTGACGTGAGGAAACGCGGCCTGGTCGCCGCGTTCCTGGTGATCGCCTACACGCTCAATTTCGTCGATCGGCAAATTGTCGGAATCCTTGCCGAGCCAATCAAGCACGATCTCCATCTCACGGATATGCAGCTCGGCTGGCTCGGCGGGGCGGCGTTCGCAGTGTTCTACACGGTCCTTGCAATCCCCATTGCCCGCCTTGCCGATCGCGGCGATCGCGGCCTGATTCTGACGATTGGCCTGGCGCTGTGGAGCCTGGCGACCGCGGTCTGCGGGCTCGCCCAGAACTTCGCGCAATTGTTCGTCGCGCGAATGTCGGTTGGGATCGGCGAAGCTGCCGGGGTTGCGCCGGCCTATTCGCTGCTGAGTGATCTCTACCCGCCCGAGCGGCGGGCGCGGGCAATCGCCTTGTTCTCGCTTGGAGTGCCGGTGGGAAGCGCGATCGGAATCGTCTTCGGCGGATTGATCGCTGCAAGAGTCGACTGGCGAGCCGCTTTCATCTTCGTCGGACTGGCCGGGCTGATCTTCGCCCCGGCATACCGTTGGGTCGTTCGGGACCCGCGCAGAGGCGAACCGCGCGAGACTGCTACATTCGCGGAGGTCTTCGCACTTCTCGCGCGCAAGCTAAGCTTCTGGCTGATGAGCCTCGCTGCCGGCACCGGATCGCTGGTTGCCTACGGGCTCGCCTTCTGGATTCCTTCGTTTCTCGCGCGCAGCTTCCATCTCGAACTGGTCGAGCGATCGCTGATTTTCGGTGCGATCCAGCTGGTTGGAGGAGCGGCCGGCATCGCGCTTGGCGGGATCATCGGCGACCGCCTGTCGCGCTCCCGGCCGGGCGCGCTCGCGCTGGTTCCGACCGTGACCTATGCCCTTTGCCTCCCCGCCTTTCTGCTCGCATTCTCCAGCCATTCGATCACGACTGCAGCGCTGTTGTTCCTCATTCCCGGAGCGCTCAGCGTCGCCTGGCTCGGTCCGGTGGTCGCCGCGGTCAACGGGC
>JBDSSR010000178.1:0-1746 GCA_039928675.1 Sphingomicrobium sp.
TGAGAGGCATATTGGGCGCTCTTCTCGGCGGCGAGGTCGGTCTGCGCGACGATCTGCTTTTCCTTGATCTTGAGCCACATCTTGAACGGCGCGATGCCGATCGCGGTGAGTGGGATCAAAATCCAGATCCAGCTTGCGATGTCGTTCACTTTGCTACCCCTCGAGACTGGCCCATTTCGTGCGCCGAGCGCTACTGTTCAAGCCGGATCAGGCGATTTTTCGATTGCCCTGACGTCGGTCCGACGGGGCTTTCGAAGCGCTTCGATCTGCGCTGCAGTCTGGACGCCGCCATCGGTGACGATATCTTCCACGACCGCCAGCCGAGCTTCGATCCGTTCGACATGAGCGGCATATTGTGCCGCCTTTTCGGCCGTCTGATCGGCAATCAGCTGGCCCATGCGCTCCTTGTACAGCAACCACCGCTGGAACCCGGAAATGCCGACTCCGGCGAGCACTGGGACCGCCACGACGATCACGAAGAAAATCAGCAGTGAAATGTCCACTTATGCCCTCCCGAGCCCGAATGCGGTTGAAGTCAGCCGATCTGCTCAATCTTTGCATGGCTGGCGTGGCGAGACGATTTGGAAGGTCCGCGCAGCGCTTCGATCTGGGCGGCGGTCTGGGCTCCCCCATCGGTTACGATTTGCTCGAGTACCCGAACGCGGGCCTCAAGCTCGCTATTGCTGACCGCATACTCTGCGGCCCGCTCGGCGGCCACCCGGCTGTTCACCTCGAGCTGCTTTTCCTTGAGCGAGAACCAGCGGCGAAAGACGTAGAGCAGAAAGATCGTGGGCAGCAGCAGTGCAATGAGCAGGCCCACCAGATCACCGGTTTGCATCAGGCATTTCCTTCTTTTCAGCGGCAAGCGCGTCGATTTCGCGAGCGAGCGAACGGTTTTCCGTAGTCACGAAACTTTCAATGTCGGCGAGCCGCCGGTCCATGTCGCGGAAGCGCGAGCGAATATCGCGGGCAGCGTGCGTCGGCGAGGCGCGGACACCCTGCCAGAATTGCTTCTGCTCGCTGTCCCGCGTCTCAAGCACTTGCGGCTTGGTTGGACTGACCATCGCTGCAATGACGTAGAAGGGCAGGACCGACCCGCCGCTCATGAACACCGCGGCGAGGAAACAGACCCGGACCAGGCCGACGTCGAACCCGGTGTAGTCGGCGATCCCGGCGCAGACACCCATGAACTTGCCGTTGCGCTTGTCGCGATAGAAGCGTGTCCGGCTTGCGGGCTGTTCGCTTAGATAGCGTTGCTCATACGGGTCTGGAGTCCGGTCGACCGGTCGATAGTCGTCGTACGCCATCCTATTTGCCGTCCGGGAGCATGCGGTGGCCGGAATCGCGGTCGGGCAGGCATTGCTGGCGCCAGGCCGGGTTTTCGGCAGTCATGATGCGCTCGATCGTGCACAGCCGGTCGTCGAGGCGGCGGCCGGCGTCGTGGAGCTCGTCAAGCAGCTTTTCATCGCCCGAACTGAGCGTCGCGGCCTGTTTCCACTTGGTGATGTAATGAAAGATCAGCCACGGTAGTCCGATGAACAGCGTGACGATGGCAACGAAAGGCGTAATGTCGTCCATTGATTACTTCCCCCTGGCCGCAAGCGCGGCCTTCATCGCTTCAAGCTCGGCGTCGACCGACTCCGAAGCCTGCAAATCGGCAATTTCTTCCTCCAGGCTCTTTGGCCCGGTCATTCCCAGCGCATCGGCGCGGCCTTCGGCAAAGTCGGCTCGGCGCTCGAGGATTTC
>JBDSSR010000179.1:0-3861 GCA_039928675.1 Sphingomicrobium sp.
TCAATGCGATCGAAGAGGCCGATGGATATCGCCAATTGATCAAGCGCCACGGCCACACCCAGGATGAAGTCGGCAAGCTGGTGCACAAGTCGCGAAGCCACGTCGCCAATCTGCTGCGATTGCTTGACTTGCCGGAGTTTGTGCGATTGTCGCTATTGCAACGCGATATCACAATGGGGCACGCCCGCGCCGTAGCCAATGCCGCCGATCCCGAAGCGCTGATCCGGACGGTCGTCGCCAAAGGCATGTCGGTCCGTCAGACGGAGGACGAAGTGCGTCGCGAACGCACGCTCCCCGGACCCGGCAGCGACATCGGCCGCGCGTCCGCTCGAAACGCCAATCCGGTCAATGCCGACCTTGCGGCTCTGGAACGCCAGCTCGGCGATATGCTGGGGCTGAAGGTTGCTGTGACTCACAAGGGCCAGGGCGGCGCCGTTGTCCTGAGCTACTCCAGCCTCGATCAGCTCGACATGATTTGCCAGCGGCTGTCGGGCGAGCCGATCTAGCGGCTGCTGCGAGCCTTGCGCGCGATCGCAAGCAATTCCTCGCCGAGCGCTTCGCGGTCGGGCACATTGCTGAACATCAGTTCCCGTTCGAGACTGCTGGCCCGCTCCGCTACCTTGGCGAGATCGGCCGCAGTCCACTTGCCGATCAGGCTCGTGATCAGCGTTTTATCGCGCCAGAACAAGGCCTTGGTTAGTGACGCCATGACGGCGTCAACGCGTTCTCCACGCTCGACCCGAGCGCGCGCCGGAGCCAGCAGCAAGATCCTCCGCTGAAGCGAACGGACCACCGGGATCGCTTCGGCACCGCTTGAAAGTCGCGTCAGCTCGACGGCGAGTTCGGTGATTGACCCGCTCAGCGCAAGGTCGGCGAGGCGCAGGAAATTGCCTTCGGACGAATCAGCGCCGACCGCCTCGACAGCGGCGCTGTCGAGCTCCCTGGGGGTGTGCGGCGAAGCGTCGAGGTACAACGCGAACTTCTCGAGCTCCTGGGCGATGACCGCCTGGTCGTTGCCGCAGCTGGCCGCGATCCGCCTAGCAATGTGCGGAGCGATCTTCAGCCCCACGCGGCGGCCGAGCTCGACCACCAGCCGCTCGGCGTGCTGACCTTCCGGAGCATAGCTTGCAAACGCCAGCGCGTCGGGCGCGGCTTCGGCGAGCTTGACCAGAGCCGAGGCCTTGGTCAACGCGCCCGCCACCGCAACCACCGGGCTTTCCGCGGCGTGCAGATCGAGCAGCGCGCGAACCCCGTCGGCGACTTCGTCGGTTGCCGGCTCGATCCAGATCAGTCGCTTGCCGCCGAACAGGTTCATTGCCCCCGCTTCGTCGGCCAGCGATGCCGGGTCCGCCTTCACCGATCCCCCCGCGACCAGGAAACGACTGGCACCGAGCGAGTCAGCGAGACGCGCGGCGAGCGCTCGCGACTGGGCGTTGTCGGGTCCGTAAAGCAGATAGAAGCGGATGCGCTGCTCGGGCTTGTCGACCGACCCTGCGATCGAGGTCTTGGAGGCCTTCACCGCGCCGGGCGCACACGCGCCGCATAAAGCCCCAGCCGGGCGACAATCTGGTCGGCAACCTGGTCGCACAATTGCTCGAGCGCGGTCTGCTCGGCGGCAACCGTGGCATATTCCGATCCGACAATGTCGATCCCGGTGTCAGAACCCGACGTCGCGTCGAGCACCACGGCGCCCGACGCCAGGTCAACCAGCTGGTAGCGGGCGCGCACCGAGCGTCGCTCCTGAGTCGCGGCGCGGTCGCTGCGCAAACCGAACGACGCGAGCTTGTCGTCGAGCGTGACGTCAAGCCGATAGCGAGCGCTTGCCGAACCGGGTTCGCCGAGCCGGGCGATGAGCTTGTTGCGAATCAGCCAGCCCGACTGGCCGGGAATCGGACCGACCTCGACCGATCGCAAGGTCTGCACGACCGGACTGTCCGAGCCTCCGCCATAAAGCGGATGGAGTCCGCAGGCAGTCAGCCCGGGAAGGCCGAGCAAAACCGCTGCAATCAAGTGGAAAGCGCGCATCACGCGACGATATTCACCAGCCGGTCGGGAACGACAATGATTTTACGCACGGTCGCGCCATCAAGCTGGCGCTGAACCTTGTCGGACGCGAGCGCAGCCGCCTCGGTCCCAGCGCGATCGAGCCCGCGCGCGATGGTCAGCGTGTCGCGCAATTTGCCATTGACCTGGATCGCGATCGTGACCTCGTCGTCGACCAGTAACGACCGGTCAACCGCTGGCCATTGCGCGTTCGCGATCAAACCCTCGTTGCCGCGCGCGGCCCAGGCTTCCTCGGCCAGATGCGGCGCCATCGGCCCGACGAGCTTGAGCAAAGTGTCAATCGCCACATCGCGATCGGCCGACCCGGCCGCTTTCTCGATCGCCGAGGTCAGCTCGTAAACCGCCGCCACCGCCTTGTTGAACTGAAGCGCTTCGATGCTTTCGCCGACCGCCGCGGTGGCGCGATGGACCTTGCGTTGCAATCCTTCGTCCGCGCCGGTGGCGCCGCTTTCTCCGCAGGCCAGCCGCCAGATCCGCTGGACCAGCCGCGCCGACCCCTCGATCCCGGCTTCGGACCATTCCAGGTCACGCTCGGGCGGGCTGTCGGACAGCATGAACCAGCGCACCGCGTCCGCCCCATAGCGGTCGAGAATGGGTTCGGGGTCGATCGTGTTGCGCTTTGATTTCGACATCTTCTCGACCCGCCCTGGATCAACCGGGGCGCCGCTTTCGATGTGCACCCAGTCATCGCCGTCGCGCTTGACCTCGTCGGGGCTGAGCCAGCTTCCGTCGCCCGCCCGATAGGTTTCATGGGTGACCATCCCTTGCGTGAACAGCCCGCGGAACGGCTCGGCAAGGTCCAGCGCGCCGATGTGCTTGAGTGCGCGGGTCCAGAACCGGGCGTAGAGCAGGTGCAGGATCGCATGCTCCACTCCGCCGATATATTGCGCTACCGGAAGCCAGGTTTCGGCTTCGGTCCGTTCGAACGGCGCGGCTGCCGGCTGGCTTGCAAAGCGAATGAAATACCAGGACGAATCGACGAAGGTGTCGAGCGTGTCGGTCTCGCGGCTCGCCGGTCCGCCGCATGCCGGACAATCAACCGTCTTCCAGCCAAGGTGGCGATCGAGCGGGTTGCCCGGAATGTCGAAGCTGACGTCCTCGGGCAGGATGACCGGAAGCTGGTCTCGGGGCACCGGCACCGGCCCGCACTTGGCACAGTGGATGATCGGGATCGGGGTGCCCCAATAGCGTTGGCGCGACACGCCCCAGTCACGCAGGCGATACTGGACGATCCCCTGGCCCCAGGCGGCCTGCTCGGCCCGGCTAACCACCTCGGCCGCGGCCTCGGCGCTGCCCAGTCCATCGAGGAAGCGCGAATTGACCGCGACTCCGGCGGCATTTTCGGCCTCGTCCACGATCGGCTGCGAAGCAAGGTCGGCACCCGCGGCAACCACCCGCTGAATCGGCAATTGATACCGCGTCGCAAATTCGAAATCGCGCTGGTCGTGCGCGGGGACGCCGAAAATGGCTCCCGTGCCATAGTCCATCAATACGAAGTTCGCGATGAACAGCGGCAGCCGCCATTCAGGGTCGAGCGGGTGGACCGCCTCGAACCGGGTCAGGAACCCCTTCTTTTCGGCGGTTTCGATCTCCGCCGCGCTGGTTCCGCCGGCCTTGCATTCCGCGATGAAGCGCGCTGCATCCGGGTCCGCCGCGGCTGCTGCCCGGGCGATCGGATGGTCCGCCGCAACCGCGACGAAGCTTGCGCCGAAGATGGTGTCGGGCCGCGTCGTGAATACCTCGACGCTGTCGATCTCGCCGGCCGGCTGGGCCAGGCGAAAGCGGAACTGCAGCCCG
>JBDSSR010000180.1:0-7288 GCA_039928675.1 Sphingomicrobium sp.
GTGATGTAGACCGGAACCGGCTGGGCCAGAGGCACCGGCTGCTCGGCGCTTGCCGAGCGCCAGTCGAGGTCGCGGCCGAACAGCCAGCGTCCAAGCCGCGCGGCGTCCTCCAGCCGGACGCAACCGCCGCTGAAATAACGGGTCGATTTGAGGAACAGCTCCCGGCGCGGATTGTCGTGAAGATAGACGCCAAACTGGTTGGGGAACATGAACTTCATCCGCCCCATGAAGTTCTGTGGGCCGGGCTTCTGGCGGATCATGACCTCGACCTTGCCGTCGACCACCCCTTTCCAGTCGATCGTCTTGGGATCGATGATGGTCGAACCCGGCGCCCAGTCGGACACCACTTCATAACCCATCTTGTCGAGGTACGGCAGGCCCTGCTTGACGACGAACTGGCCGACATCCTCGCCGGCAAGATCGGGCGGCACATACCAATAGGGATTGAGCGCGGCATAGCGGATGTAGGCGGTCAGCATCGGCGTTTGCCATTTGGGCTTGCCGACAACCACTACCATCGAATCCACCGGCTTGCCGCCGTCGTACATGAACAGGCGCTGCTGGGCGGCATTGACCAGCACGTAACGGTCCTTGCCCGCCGGCAGTGCCCTGGCGCGCTTGAGGTTGAGCTCGAGCATCTGGCGCTGCTGGTCGTTTCCGAACTTGCGCTCGGCAAGAGCGGTTCGAAGCTGGCCATAGATGGGGTGCATCCAGCCGATCGACTGGACATATTCGGTCAGCGACGGAGCCGACGCCGCATTGAGCAGCGAAGCCAGCGGCGATGGCGGCGCCCGCCACAACGACGGGTCGACGTAGGTGATTCCAACCCCGGGATCGCGCGCCATGTCCCAGGCGTAGGTGGAAAAGGCCTGCGACAGCGCGACATCGGCCCGCTCGACGTCCTTGCGCTTGCCGTTTCGAGCGGCGCTCAACAGCTGCGAAAGCACAACCGGCCGGTAGCGGTTGATGTCGAGCCCGTCGACGCTCGCGCTGCTGAGTAGCGAGAGCAGTTGCTGGGCCGCATCTCCGGCTTGCGGGGACAGCCACAACGGGGCGTTCCTGCGGGCCTTGTAGAAATCCGCGACGCCCTGGCCGACAACTCCGGGGCCAGCATTCGGCGGGCTGGCCGGGGCCGCTGCTGGTGCCGACGCGACATCGGCTGCAGCAGCCGCGCTGAGCGGCGTTGCGGCAAGCGTCAGCGCCGCAAGCGCAATCCCGCCGTTCCGACAGAAATGCACCGGCCAACGGCCGGTGCACTGGTTACGCAAATTGTTCACTCAGTCTCCGATTCAACGGCGACCGGCCGACTCCATTTGTCGTGGAGTCGACCGATTATCGATTAACCGCGCTCGCCGCTCCGGGTCGGCGCCGAATAGGTCGGAGCCGGGGCCGAGGCAGCAGGGGCACCGGCATAATATTGCCCGTTGTAGACGTATCCGTCCACTACGCCGTCGTTGTTGCGGTCGGCCCAGATCGCGCCGGCAACACCGCCGGCTGCAGCGCCGATGACCGCACCGGCCAGGATTCCGCCAAGACCGCCGCCGGCAATCGCGCCGATTCCAGCGCCGAGGGCGGCTCCGCCCAACGCACCGGTGGCGACGGCACGGGTCGTCGGATCATAGCCCTGCGGCTGACCGGCATAATATTGGCCGTTCGAGACATAACCATCGACGTAGCCGTCGTTGTTGGTGTCGGCCCAGACCGCGCCGGAAAGACCGCCGATGGCGGCTCCAACCGCTGCGCCTTCGATAATGCCGATGCCCGGCACAACCGCGCCAAGCGCGGCGCCGCCGACTGCTCCGACCGCTGCTCCGGTGGCCATGTCACCGGCCATCGGGCGGTTGCTGGCGCAGGCGCTGAGCGTCATGGTGGTGGCCAGTGCCAGTGTAAGAATGGCTTTACGCATCTATAGTCTCCCGTTCTGATTTGAACTTTCGGAACATGCGCCGGGCGATATCGAATACACCGGCGACGGTGCATGCTACTGGGACTGGAACGACGCTATCGCCTCATCGTTCCGAAGCCGCGACGGTCGTCCTTTGAAAGGGACTTGGTGACCCTCTGGAAATCTCGGCCAAGTCTCTGAAAATCCAATGGAAAATGCTCGAAAAAATGAAGGCTACCATCTATCATAATCCGCGTTGCGGAACATCGCGCAAAACCCTCGAAATACTTCGGGAATCGGGGTTCGATGTGACAATTCGCGATTATCTGGAAACACCGCTCGATCGCGACGAACTGTTGGCGCTTTACGACAAAGCGATGCTGAGCCCGCGTCAGGGTCTGCGATCGAAGGAGCCGCTTGCAGAACAACTCGGCCTCAACCGGCCCGGCGTCACCGACGATCAACTCCTCGAAGTGATGGTTGCCAACCCAATCCTCATCAATCGGCCATTGGTCGAAACCGCCAAGGGCGTTCGCCTGTGCAGGCCGCAGGACGTCGTTCGCGAAATCATTTGAAACACTACTCCACGCGGCGTTCGCGACGCCCTAGTGTGGGCCAATGAGTCGGATCGACCCGCGCCTCCTTCTCCAGGGCTATGCAAGTGGCATCTTCCCGATGTCCGACAGCCGCGAAGCGGACGAGCTGTTCTGGGTCGAACCACGCAGCCGCGCAATCATCCCGCTCGATGGCTTCCATCTCTCGCGATCGCTGCGCCGGACGCTCGTTGCCGACCGCTTCGAAATCACCCTCGACCGCGCATTCGCAAGCGTCGTCGCGGCCTGCGCCGAACGCGAGGAAACCTGGATCAACGCTCCGATCGAACGCGCCATGCTTGCGCTGCATGGCGCGGGCCATGCGCATTCGGTCGAAGTCTGGGACGACGGCGCGCTTGCCGGCGGTCTTTACGGGGTCAAGCTCGGCCGCGCCTTTTTCGGCGAAAGCATGTTCAGCCGCCGCACCGACGCGTCCAAAGTCGCGCTTGCCTGGTTGGTCGCACGGCTGAGGGCGGGCAATTTCACGCTGCTCGACTGCCAGTTCATGACCGACCATCTCGCCTCGTTGGGGGCGATCAGCGTCCCGCGCGAAACCTACGTCGCATTGCTCTCGGCGGCGCTTGGCGACGGCGCCGCGGCGGCTGGGACAGCTCGTGTCGACGCCGCCGGTGTCCGGCTCGATGCCCCGCCCGACTTCGCGGCGCTCGACCGCTTGCTCGACGTCACCGGAGCGGCCGGCGCCGGGGGACCTGCGGGAAAGGTCATCGCGCAGCTTTTGGGCCAGACGTCGTAGACCGGGTGCTCGACGACGTTGAGCGACGGTGACTCCTTGTAAACCCAGCCCGAAAACACCCGGCCCCAGCTCTTGTCCGGGCGCTGGACGTCGACTTGAACGAACGCCCCGGTGAGCTTCTCGGCTTCCCAGGGAGCGCTTGTCTCGCAGGCGCGAAGCCGGACCAGCATGTCCTTCCATCGCGCCGACTGCCCGGGGCGAAGCGCAACTTCCCTGGTAATGCCGTTGCGCTTGTTGAGGATGCCCAGGATCGCCACCCGGTCAGGCATTGGAGTGACCGCCGTTCCAGCCGCCGCGGCCGGCACTCGAGCGGCTTTCCCGGCGGGCGCCTTGTTCGGCTCGGCGGCGCGGTTGCAACCGGCCAGCGCAAGCGCGATCAGCAGCGGAACAGCGGCCCTGGTCACGCTTATTCGGGAATCCACGGCTCGTAATCGCCGGTCGACGCTGGTCGCAGCTTGCCCGAACCGAGCGCTCCGTCGGGGCGGAAGGCCTCGATCGTTCCGGTCAGGTTGCCGGTCGGCTTGCGCTGAAACTTGCGCACTGGAGGAAGCGATTTTTCGGGAACGTCGTCGATTGTTCCACGAAGCCACGCCTGCCATTCCGGAGGCACCAGGCTGCCGTCGTTATTGCCATTGTACATGACCCATCTGCGCCCTGCGCGACGCTTGTCGGCGTAATAGATGTTGCCCGCGGAATCCTTGCCGACTTCGTTGCCGAAGCGGCGGGTCGACAGCGCGGTTCCCCAAGAGGCGCCGTTCCACCAGGTAAATGCGTTGGCCAGCCATCCCATGATGCGTGCGCCTCTGCCCGGTCAGCTTGCCCAGCGCAAGCTTAGCGGGGCCAGCTCGCGCGGTCGCCTTCGCGGATGCCGAGCTCGCCTGCCCTGCCACCGCGAATCTCGAGCACTGCGCCGACCGGTTCGCCCGACGGAACGGGCGTATCGTCAAGCGCCGTTGCAGTGACGATCCGGGCGATCGTTCCGTCTTGGCGAATGAACAGCATGTCGAGCGGGATCAGCGTGTTGTGCATCCAGAACGCGACGTTCTGCGGCGGGCTATAGGGAAAGATCATCGCTTCACCGGCCCCCAGCGAGCTTCGAAACATCAGGCCCCGCTGCTGCTGTTCGGGCGTCGCTGCGATCTGCGTTGCAAAAACATGGTCGCCGTTTGCGGATTGGATCGTCAGCTTGACCTGGGTTAGCCCGAACTGCGCACCGGAATCGGCGGCAACGCTTTGGACCGGGGAATTTTGAGCCTGGACATTCTGTGGGCTGCAGGCGGCTGCCGCGACCAGACCCAAAGCCGCCAATCCGGCCAATGGCCATAAGGCTAACCGAGATCCGGTTAATCGTCGCTCGGCAGTTCGGGGTCGTGAAGCTCGACCGCGGTCAGGCCCTTGGAACTCGGCGCAATCCGCGCCTGCACAATCTGGCCCGGCTGGAGCTCGGGAAGACGCGCGATCCGGACCGTTTCCATATGCACGAACACATCCTCCCCGCCGACGTCGTCCGCCCGCTTGAGAAAGCCGTAGCCACGAACCCGATTGAACCATTTGACCTCCACCGGTTCGAACGCACCAGCCGCGTCGGCAAGCGCCGTGCGATCCGCGCGTTCGCCGACCGAAATGGACGAGCGCGGCGCCGGCGGCAAGGCCGAGCTAAGGTCGATCGAAAGCACGCGCTTGGCCTGAAGCCCGCGGCCCTGCCGGACCGGGATACACTCGACCGTCGCGCCCTCGGGAATGCTCCTTCGGCCATGATCGCGAAGAGCGCTGAAGTGAATCAGGATGTCGCCTTCGATTTCGTCGCTGACGACGAAGCCAAAGCCGCGCGTCGCGTCGAACCACTTGACCCGGCCGATGACCGGCGCGAGCTCGGTTGCGGAAGGGTCTTCCTCCGGCTCCATCTCGACGCGACTCGCCTTCATTGCGGGCTGAACGAACGCACTACCATCAGCCACCATTAACATTTGCGGCTGTGTCGGCAAACCGACTTTACAACAAGCGGAGTCCGGCCTGATCGGATAGTGCATCAGGCTCGATCGAAGCGCCCGGTTCAAGGGCCACGATCGCCCGTGCAAGGCCGAACCCGTGCCCGGCCCGGATCATTGCAGAAATCGCCTTGTCGCGACCGGCGCGGTCGGCTGCAGCGGCGGCGAACGGCCCAATTCGGCGGCGCTCGGCGAACCGCAAGGCGGCTGCAACCGCCTGTTCATCGGCATGCTCGCAAGCCGCCGCCCGATGGTCGTCCTCGATCCCCGCCGCTCGCAGCTGCTCGACCAGCCGCCGCTTGCCATAGCCTCGGCCGGCAAGCGAGCGCGCCTTGCCAAGCGCGAACCCGGCATCGTCGACATAGCCGCTGTCGGCGAAGCGGTCGGCCAGTGCCACAAGATCGACCTCCCCTGCTCCGGCCCAGCCGCGTTCGCGGATTTTGCGCTGGAGGTACGATCGAAGCTTGGCGCGGCTCGTCGCGAAGCGCCCGACATAGCGCAACGCGAGATCCCTAAGCTCGGCCTCGTCGAGCGGCGGGCGGCGAGGTCGATCATGGCGTCGCGGTCGCGAAGATGGGCTCATGCCCCTTTTTTGCCACAGTCGCCGACCATCACAAAGTGGACGTCTTCGGCCTCGGCTTCGGCCGCGGCCGGAACAGCACTATCAAAGGAAGGGACGGCGTGAGCCAACGCAACGCCCGAAAGGCATCGGCCCCGCTGCCTGCATCGAACCCGGCGCCGGAATCGGACCTTTCTCCTCCGGGTGCGACTCCGACGCGCGACTCGCTTCCCCGGCGTTGCGCCAACTTCGACACGCTGGGGAAGGCGCTCGATTACGCCGCGAAGGGCGTTCGTGGCCTGAATTTTCACGATGCTCGCGGAACCCTTGCCCGGGCTTACGGCTATGCCGAGTTGCGCGAGGATTCGCTGGCCAACGCGGCGCGCCTGATCGCGCTTGGAATTACGCCCAGGGACCGGGTCGCGATCGTCGCCGAAACCGGACCCGAGTTCGCGGCATCCTTCTTCGGCACCGTTTATGCGGGCGCCTGGCCGGTCCCGCTTCCGCTTCCGACCAGCTTTGGTGGCCGCGAAGCCTATGTCGAACAGCTCGCCGTCCAGCTCAAAAGCTGCGACCCTTCGCTTCTCCTTTTTCCGCCCGAGCTTGCCGAATTCTGCAACGCCGCGGCCGGCCTTGCAGGAGTCACCGCGCGCGGCTGGGACACATTGGAAACGATTGCGCCCGAACCCGTCGACCTGCCCTCGGCCAGCCCGCAGGACATCGCCTATCTTCAATATTCGAGTGGCTCGACCCGATTCCCCCACGGGGTCGCAGTCACCCACCATGCGCTCCTCGACAATCTTCACGCCCACGGCGTCGGACTTGACGTCAAGGAAACCGATCGCTGCGTTTCCTGGCTTCCCTGGTACCATGACATGGGCCTTGTAGGCTGCCTGCTGTCGCCGGTTTCGCTGCAATTGTCGGTCGATTATCTCAAGACCGAGGATTTCGCCCGCCGGCCGCTGGAATGGCTCGACATGATCACCCGCAACCCGGGCACGACGGTCAGTTACTCGCCGACCTTCGGCTACGACATCTGCTCGCGCCGCTTGAGCTCGCAAACCAGGGCCGACGAGCGGTTCGACCTGTCGCGCTGGCGAATTGCCGGCAATGGCGCCGACATGATTCGGCCCGAAGTCATGCAGGCGTTCGTCGACAGTTTCGATCAGGCCGGGTTCCAGGCCAGCGCCTTTTGCCCCAGCTACGGTCTTGCCGAAGCAACTCTTGCAGTATCGCTGATGCCCCCAGGCGAAGGCATCCGGCTCGAGCTGGTGGAGGAAAACGAGCTTTCGGGCGGAGTGCTCGAGGATCGCGGGCGGCCGCGCCGCTATCGCGCAGTGGTCAATTGCGGCAAGCCGGTAAAGGGTATGGAAATCGAAGTTCGTGACGGCAGCGGCGAAATTCTTCCCGACCGCGGCATCGGCAAGGTGTTCGTCCGCGGCGACAGCGTCATGTCGGGCTATTTCCGCGATCCTCAATCAACCGAGGCCTGCCTTGCCAATGGCTGGC
>JBDSSR010000181.1:0-4435 GCA_039928675.1 Sphingomicrobium sp.
CCAGCTGACATCGCCAAGCGCATTGGGCTCGTTAAGGTTGAGGATCGCCTGCGCCGATCGGTACAGGCTCGGCGCGTCGGGAGCGACCATCACTACCCGCCACGGCGTTGCGAGCGGCAGGTCGCGGCTGACCTTCGGGCCGGTCGAGGACGGGTTCAGATCGGCCTTGAACAACCCATCATGGACCCGCCGCAGGTCCATCCCCGAATAATCGACCAATGCTGCTTCGTGGATCGACAGATGAAGCCCGCTCGCGGTGCGGATGGTGAGCGGAGTTTGCGCCGTCCCGATTTCCTGGATCGGGGTGGTGCGATAGAGATATTCGGCGCGGTTCCACTCGCGCGCTTCGTCCCACCAGGCGGTGCCGCCCTGGGCGACGTCGAACTCGGTCAGCTCGTCGGCAATGTTGGCGTGGGTGAAGCCGGGGCCCGCGGGAAGTTCGTAGCGAAATCCCAGAGCATCATCGAACAGGCGGAAAACGACCGTCATCCGGCGCTTCATCCACTTGGTCTCGTCGAAGCTGACGGTCAGCTCGTCATAATGATTGCGGATCATCCGATATTCGCCCCACGGCTGGTCCCAGCTCTGGTCGAAGCTGCGCGTCGACTGGCTCGCAAGCTTGAAATTGCGCAGCATTTGCGGAGCATCGGTGAACAGGAACCCTAGGCGGCTGTCGCCGATCACCAATGTTCCGCCGCGCGACAGCTGGTAGCCGACCCGGCCGTCGGGATTGAGCGTGACTTCGACCTTCAGCGTCCCCGAGGGAGAAACGGCGCTCGCCACTACCTGCGAGACAGGCGCGGCCTGGGCCACGCCTTGCGCTGCGGCGGGGGCCGCGGCGGGGGCGGTGATCAGAGCAAGCAAAAGCGCTGCAAACAGACGGATCGGGTTCATGCAATCTCCTCAATGACTGCAGCGTAAGCGCCGAGTTCGGTTTCGTCGACCCGGCCCGAACCAAGCAATCGATTACCGGATTTGCGATACCCGACCGGATGGTCCGACAAATTGAAGGTGCACAGCAGTCGCTGACCGGGCCCGTGTCGTGCGAACACCAGCTTCTGCTCACCCGCCTCGATGATCGTCATGGCGCCTTCACGAAGCGCCAGATGCGCGCTTCGCAGCTTGAGGCAGGCGCGCGTGAAGTGGAGCAGCGAGCCGGGCTGCGCTTCGGCGCGGTCGACTGCCAGCGCACGATGGCCGTCGTCGACCGGAAGCCACGGCTCAGCGGTCGAAAAGCCGAGGTTTTGTTCGTCCGCCCGCCACGGCATCGGCGTCCGGGCACCGTCGCGGCTGAGCGTTCTTGGCCAATTGGCGATCGCTTCGGGATCTTGCAGCCGGTCGAACGGAACATCGACCTGCGGAAGTCCGAGCTCCTCGCCCTGGTAGAGGATGATCGAGCCGCGAAGGCTGGCCAGCAACAGCATCTTGGTCCGCCCGAACAGATCGCGATGCTCGCTCGTTGCCCAGCGCGAAAGTGCACGCGGCGCGTCATGGTTCTCAAATGCCCAGCTTGGCCAGCCCGCATATTCCGGCCACTCCTTCGTAACGCGCGCGACGAGTTTCGGCGTAAGTTCGTCGGCGTAGAGAAAATCAAACCCATAGACACTGTCGAGCCGGCCGGTGCCGCTGGTGAATGCGTGCATTTCGTCAAGCGCGTGCTCGCCGCCGACCTCGGCCAGCAGGAAGCGATCGCCAAAGCTGTCCGACACTTGCCGCAAACGTTCGATGAAGTGGACGATGTCGGGGTGCGACTGGTTGTACAGGTGCCGCTGGAAATCGAACGGACGAGTGCGCTCGTTGCCGGCGGGCGCGGGCGGATTATCGCGCAACTGCGGGTCGTGCATCGCAAAGTTGAGTGCATCGATCCTGAACCCATCGACACCGCGATCAAGCCAGAAGCGCGCAACCTTGAGAAGCGCATCCTGAACCGCCGGGTTGTGAAGGTTGAGGTCGGGCTGCTGGGAAAGGAAATTGTGCAGATAATATTGGCCACGCCGGGCATCCCATTGCCACGCTGGGCCGCCGAATACCGACTGCCAGTTGTTGGGCGGCGAACCGTCATCCCGGGCATCGGCCCAGACGTACCAGTCGGACCGCGGATTGTCGCGACTGGCACGGCTTTCGCCAAACCAGTTATGCTGGTCGGAACTGTGCGAATAGACCTGGTCGATGATCAGCTTGAGGCCGAGGTGATGGGCCTTTGCAACCAGCGCGTCGAAATCTGCAAGCACTCCGAACAGCGGATCGACGTTGCAGTAATCGGCGACGTCGTAACCGAAGTCCTTCATTGGTGACGTGAAGAATGGCGACAGCCACACGGCGTCGACCCCAAGGCTTGCGATATGGTCGAGCCGGCCAGTGATTCCGGGCAGGTCGCCGATCCCGTCGCCGTTGCTGTCGGCGAAGCTGCGCGGATAGACCTGGTAGATCGCCGCGCCGCGCCACCACGGCGAAGCGGTGTCGAGCCTTAGTCCGGCGCGGTCGTGCTCAGCCAGCATTGCACACCGAGAAACCAAGCGCGGGAAGGTCAACCATGACTGAGCCCGGAGCGTCAGCGACCGAAGCGCAGACGCCATAGAGGACTTCGAACCGCTTCGACCGGGTTTCGACCCGCACGCGTTGGTGAACCGGCTGGTTCGAACTATTGAACAGCAGCAGCATTTCGCGGCCCGTTCCCGGTTCGAACCGAGAGACCGCGAACAGCCCCGGCTTGTCCTGCGAATAGCGCACGACCTGAAGCCCGCGGGTCAGCGCGCGATGGCTGGTCCGGATACGGGCAAGCCCAGCGATTTCCCGATAGATCGGATGATCGACACTGAAATTGGCCTGCGCGGTCGTTGCGCCAGAGCCGATCAGCCGGTCGTCATTGAAGCTTGCCGTCTTCGAAGCGAACATGTCCTGGCGCGAATCCTGGTCGCCGCCCTTGCCGGCAAAGCCCTGTTCGTCGCCCGAATAGATCGTCGGGACGCCGCGCAGGGTCAGCAGCATGGCATGGGCCAGAAGGTCGCGACCAAGAAGTTCGCCGGGCGAGGCATCGGGCAGGTTCTTGCGGGCGAATGCGCCGAACCGGCCGGCGTCGTGGTTGCCGATGAAGGTCGGGTTGCGAAGCGCCGCCTGGGCGCCGCCTTCGTACAAAGGATCGGACCTGAACAGCCGGGCGAGTTCATCTGTCCCGCGGCCTTTCTGAAGGACGTCGATGACGCCCCACATGAAAGCGAAATCGAGGACCGAGGGTAGCTTGTCGACGCGTGTGTTCACCGCGGTATGGGCCGGGTCCATGTCGTCCATCGCAACTTCGCCGAAGATGTGGAAGTTGGGAATTCCCCGTTTGCGCGCGCACGACCGGATGGCGGGGACGAACGTCTGCCAAAGTTCGGGATTGACGTGCTGCGCGGTGTCGATCCGGAAACCGTCGACATCGTATCGTTCGATCCAGCCACAATAGATGTCGATCATGCCGCTGACGACGCGCGGGTTTTCGGTGAACAGATCGTCGAGCCCGACAAAGTCGCCCATCGTGCTCGATTCGCCCCGAAAAATGCTGTTGCCCCGATTGTGGTAGTAAATCGGGTTATTGAGCCACGCCGGGCGCTTGATGTCGCGCTCTGCCGCCGGGACTTCGACGGTGTAGGCGTAACCGGGATCCTTGAGGCGCGAGAAATTTGCCGCCCCACCGTCGCCTTCGCCGGTAAAGCCGGGGTTGATCGCCTTGCCGCCGGGACCGCCGCGACGCTGGTAGGGATAGTCCGCGATGCTTCGATAGGGGCAGTCCGAACCGCCCGCGCACTCCGCAAAGCCGATGACGTCGGCGGTGTGATTGACGACGATGTCCATATAGACCTTGAGCCCGCGCGCATGGGCCGCATCGACCAGCGCCTTATAGTCCGCGTCGGTTCCGAAATGCGGGTCAACGTGGGTGAAGTCGGTAATCCAATAGCCGTGATAGCCCGAGCTTTCCTGGCCCGGAGCGCCCTGCACCGGCTTGTTCTTGAACACCGGAGCGACCCACAGCGCAGTCACCCCGAGACCCTGGATATAGTCGAGGTGGCTGGCGAGCCCCTTGAAATCGCCGCCGTGATAAAAGCCCTTGGACGCGGGGTCGAAGCCGGTTGCGAGGCGCCCGCCTTCAAGCCCGCCGCGATCGTTGGACGGATCGCCGTTTTCAAACCGGTCGGGAAGGACGAAATAGACGACCTCGTCCTGTGGCAGGCGCTGGCGGTATTCGGGCGCAGGGGAGGCCGCAGCGGACGGCGCCGAGCACGCCAGAACGGCTGTTGCAAAAAGAAGGCCAAGGCCGCTCAACCAGGTCATTGGCACTGCTCCAGATTGCCGCCGACCATCGCCTCGACGAACTGCTTGTGGGTCGGCAAACTTTCCGCCTTCACGCGATGGCTGGTCGCAAGGCTGGCGAGAAACGGCCCGATGTCTTCGCCCG
>JBDSSR010000182.1:0-1768 GCA_039928675.1 Sphingomicrobium sp.
AAAATGGCGCGATGGAATATACCATCGTGGTCGCCGCGACCGCGTCGGAACCCGCGCCGCTGCAGTTCCTCGCACCCTATACCGGCTGCGCCATGGGCGAATTTTTCCGCGACAACGGAATGCACGCCGTGATCGTTTACGACGATCTGTCCAAGCAGGCCGTCGCCTATCGCCAGATGTCGCTTCTGCTGCGCCGTCCGCCGGGCCGCGAAGCCTATCCGGGCGACGTTTTCTATCTGCACAGTCGCCTGCTCGAGCGCGCCGCCAAGATGAACGAGGACAACGGCTCGGGCTCGCTGACCGCTCTTCCGGTCATCGAAACCCAGGCCGGAGACGTTTCGGCCTACATCCCGACCAACGTCATTTCGATCACCGACGGCCAGATCTTCCTTGAAACCGACCTGTTCTACCAGGGCGTCCGCCCGGCCATCAACGTCGGCCTGTCGGTCAGCCGGGTCGGCTCGGCGGCGCAGACCAAGGCCATGAAAAAGGTCTCCGGGTCGATCAAGCTGGAGCTTGCGCAGTATCGCGAAATGGCGGCCTTCGCCCAGTTCGGCTCGGACCTCGATGCTTCGACCCAGAAGCTTCTGGCGCGCGGCGCCCGGCTGACCGAGCTGCTCAAGCAGCCGCAATATCAGCCGATGCCGGTCGAGGAGCAGGTGGCGTCGATCTTCGCCGGCACCCAGGGCTTCCTCGATTCCGTCGATACCAAGGACGTGGTCCGGTACGAAGCGGGGATGCTGAGCTTCCTTCGCTCGGACAAGCCGAAAATCCTGGCGAAAATTCGCGATAGCAAGGCGCTCGACGACGACACCGCCAAGGCGCTCAAGGATGCACTGACCGAGTTCGGCAAGCAGTTCGCGTAAATGGCTTCGCTTAAAGCCCTCAAGAACCGCATCGGCTCGGTCAGGTCGACGCAGAAGATCACCAAGGCGATGAAGATGGTCGCTGCTGCAAAGCTGCGCCGTGCCCAGCAGAATGCCGAGGCCGGCCGGCCCTATTCATCGCGCATGACATCGGTCGTCCAGTCACTCGCCGCGCGGGTCACCGCGGGCCCCCAAGCGCCCAAGCTGCTTGCCGGGACGGGCAAGGACGACACCCATCTGATCGTCCTTGCGACCGCCGACCGCGGTCTTGCCGGGGCGTTCAGCGGCAATGTCGTGCGCGCTGCCCGGCGCAAGGCCGACGATCTGGCGCGTGAGGGCAAGTCGGTGCTGTTCTACATCGTCGGCCGCAAGGGCCGCCCGGTCATCCAGCGCTTCTACCCCGACGCGATTGTCGCCCAGTACGATACCAGCGCGATGAAGGCCCCGACCTATGCCGACGCGGTCGGCATCGCGAAGGATGTGATCGATCGCTACACCACCAACGGCATCGACATCGTCCACCTCGCTTACGCCAACTTCCGATCGACCCTGGTCCAGGAGCCGGTGGTCAACCAGATCATCCCGATCGCGCCGGTCGCGATCGAGGACGGCGCGCCGAGTCCGGCAAAGGGCGACGCTCTGGCCCCGGCAAAAAGCGGCGCTCCGGCGGCGGTCGAATATGAACCCGACGAGGAGACGATCCTCGCCGACCTCCTGCCGCGCAATATCGCAATCCAGATCTATCGCGCTCTGCTCGAGAACCAGGCCGGATTTTATGGTTCGCAAATGACCGCGATGGACAATGCCACGCGCAATGCCGGGGACATGATCAACAAGCTGTCGATCCAGTATAACCGCCAGCGTCAGGCCGTGATCACGACCGAGCTGATTGAAATTATTTC
>JBDSSR010000183.1:0-6374 GCA_039928675.1 Sphingomicrobium sp.
GGATTTCCGCTTGGACGGGAATGACGATAAGTCCCGCCGTCATGACGTCACAACCGGCAGCGCAACTCGATGTCGTGATCGCCGGCGGTGGGCCGGCGGGGATGATGGCCGGGCTTCTGTTCGCTCGCGCTGGAGCGCGGGTGAAGGTGCTCGAGAAGCACGCCGACTTCTTCCGCGATTTCCGGGGAGACACGGTCCACCCCTCGACGCTTGAACTGCTTGCCGAACTCGGGCTGATCGACGCCTTTCTGGAACGCCCGCATGACGTCGTGCAGTCGATCTCGGCACGGGTCGCGGATCGAATCATCACCATCGCCGACCTTGCCCACCTTCCGGTCGAAAACCGCTTCATCGCGATGATGCCGCAGTGGGAATTCCTCGACTTTCTTGCCGGTGAAGCGCGCCATTATCCGACCTTCAGCCTGGAGATGGGCTCCGAGGCGGTCGATTTGCTGGTTGAAGGCGGGCGGGTCGTTGGAGTGCGGCTGAAGGACGGCCGGGAAATCCGTGCGCGTCTGGTCATTGCCGCCGACGGGCGGGCGTCGGGTCTTCGCGACGAGGCGAACTTGCCCAAAAAGGACCTTGGCGCCCCCATCGACGTGCTGTGGTTCCGACTGCCCAAGACCCGCACAAGCTCCAACGAGACCGGTGCAACGTTCGGGGCCGGAACGCTGGTGGTCGAGATCGACCGGGGCGATTACTGGCAGTGCGCCTATGTCGTCGCCAAGGGCGCCGCGGCGCAGATCGAGGCCGAGGGTGTGCAAAGCTTTGCCGCCAATGTCGCCAGGGCCGCTCCAAACCTTGCCGACGTGGCCGGAACCCTGACCGACTGGGACCAGGTGAAATTGCTCACCGTTTCGCTCGACCGGCTGACACGCTGGTGGCGCCCGGGGATGATTGCGATCGGCGATGCTGCCCATGCCATGTCGCCGGTCGGCGGGGTGGGGATCAATCTTGCGGTGCAGGACGCGGCGGCTGCTGCAAACATTCTCGCGGCTCCGCTGGCCCAGGGTCGCGACATCGATCCGCTGTTGAAAAAGGTGCAGCAGCGCCGCCAATTCCCGACGCGGGTCGTGCAGTTCATGCAAAAGACAATCCACGACCGCATCCTGACGCCTTTGGTGACGCGCCGCGCAGTGCTCGACAAGGTTCCCCTTGTCCTGCGCCTGCTCGATCGGTTTCCGGTCCTTCGACGAATCCCCGCGCGGCTCGTCGGGCTCGGCGTTCGGCGCGAGCATATCCGCTCGCCCGACGCGGGTCTCAGGCGCTGACGGCTTCGCCCGCGATTGCTGCCTTGAGGTTGGTTGCGACGGCCTCGAAGAATTGCTCGGTGGTGAGCCACGGCTGCTCGGGACCGACGAGGATTGCGAGATCCTTGGTCATCTGACCGCTCTCGACCGTTTCGACGCAGATCCGCTCGAGGGTTTGCGCGAACGCCACCACGTCGGGCGTGTCGTCGAACTTGCCGCGGAATTTGAGGCCGCCGGTCCAGGCGAAGATCGAGGCGATGGGATTGGTCGACGTCGCCTTGCCGGCCTGGTGCATCCGGTAATGGCGCGTGACCGTTCCGTGCGCTGCTTCGGCCTCGATCGTCTTGCCGTCGGGCGAGGTCAGGACCGACGTCATCAGGCCGAGCGAACCGAACCCTTGCGCGACCTGGTCGGACTGGACGTCGCCATCGTAATTCTTGCAGGCCCAGATGAACTTGCCGCTCCACTTCAGCGCTGAAGCGACCATGTCGTCGATCAGGCGATGCTCATAAGTGATACCAGCTTCCGCAAACTTGACCTTGTATTCCTTGTCGTAAATCTCCTGGAACAAGTCTTTAAAGCGGCCGTCATAAGCCTTCAGGATGGTGTTCTTGGTCGACAGATAGACCGGCCATTTGCGGGTGAGGCCATAGTTCAGGCAGGCGTGGGCGAAGTCGCGGATCGACTGGTCGAGGTTGTACATGCCCATCGCCACTCCGGCGTCGGGATAGTCGAAAACCTCATGTTCGATGATTTCGCCATTCTCGCCGGTCCACGTCATCGTCAGCTTGCCCTTGCCCGGGACCAGGAAGTCGGTCGCCTTGTACTGGTCGCCAAACGCATGGCGGCCAACGACGATCGGGTCGGTCCAGCCGGGGATCAGGCGCGGGACATTGGAAATGACGATCGGCTCGCGAAATACGACCCCGCCAAGGATGTTGCGGATGGTGCCGTTGGGCGATTTCCACATCTTCTTGAGGCCGAACTCCTCGACCCTGGCTTCATCCGGGGTGATCGTCGCGCATTTGACCCCGACGCCGTGCTGCTTGATCGCATTGGCCGCGTCGATCGTCACCTGGTCGTCGGTGGCATCGCGGTTTTCGACCCCAAGATCGTAATAAATGAGGTCGATGTCGAGGTAGGGCTGGATCAGCTGCTCGCGAATCCATTGCCAGATGATTCGGGTCATTTCGTCGCCATCGAGCTCGACGAGCGGGTTCTTTACCTTGATCTTGGCCATGTGCGTTCCTGCATCGGTTCGGAGATTTGGCGTTCGGCGGCAGTTGGGTCGGGGCGCGCTCTAGGATGCAGTCCAGTCGCGTGCAACCGCGGCGTTGTGCACGGCCGGACGCGTCTTTAAGGGTGGCGCCCATGGCCGAACTCGACAAGCACGAAAGCTCGCTACCGACCACGACAGTCAAGTGGCGTTTTCCCTCCGTCCACCCTGAAGGGCGCAAATATGCCGTCGCGGTAGGCGCGGTTTCGGCCTTCGCCTTTCTTGTCCATTGGCAGTTCCTGGGCTGGATATTGCTTGCGGTGACCGTGTGGGTGGCGTCCTTCTTTCGCGATCCGATCCGAACCACCCCACGCGGCGAAAAGCTGATCGTTGCGCCCGCCGACGGCCTGATCACGATGATCGTCAAGGTGCCGCCGCCGCCCGAGCTTCGCGGAGCCGATGCGCTTGCCGACCCGGAATATACCCGGGTGTCGATTTTCATGAGCGTGTTCGACGTCCACATCAATCGCGCGCCGATCGCCGGCCGGATCAAGCGCATCGCCTATGTCCCGGGCAAATTCGTCAATGCCGATCTCGACAAGGCCAGCGAGGACAATGAGCGCCAGCATCTGCTGGTTGAAAACAGCGATGGCGTGCGAATTGGCTTCACCCAGATCGCCGGGCTGGTCGCGCGGCGAATCCTGACCTTTGTTCGCGAAGGTGACCAGGTCGAGGCCGGCCAGCGCATTGGCCTCATCCGGTTCGGCAGCCGGGTTGATGTCTATCTTCCGGCAAACGCAGCGCCGCGGGTCGCGCTCGGGCAGCGTTCGATTGCCGGCGAAACCATCCTTGGCATCCTTGGCCTCGACATCGCGGTCGTCGGCGCCAGCCAATGATCGAGCCCGGCCAATGAACGACGAATTGGGGCCGCGCCGGATTCCCCTGCGCGCGATGATCCCCAATGCCATTACCGCACTCGCCTTGTGCATGGGGCTGACCGGTGTCAGCCTTGCAATCCGGGGCCAGTGGGATTGGGCGGTGGCGGCGGTCGTGGTCGCCGGGATCCTCGATGGCCTCGATGGGCGAATTGCGCGCCTTCTGCGGGCTCAAAGCCGGTTTGGCGCGGAGCTCGATTCGCTGTCGGACAATATCGCCTTTGGAACCGCGCCGGCGTTGATCCTGTTCCTGTGGTCGTTGCAATCGGTGCCGCGCTTCGGCTGGCTTGCGGCACTTGCACTTGCAGTGTGCTGCGCGCTTCGCCTGGCCCGGTTCAATGCGCGCCTCGATGCCGCCGAACAGCCCCACAAATCAGCCGGGTTCAACACTGGCGTGCCGGCTCCCGCCGGAGCCGGGCTGGCGTTCATTCCCATATTGCTATGGCTGATTACCGGCGATGGACTGTTCCGGCGCTGGGAATTGGTGATGGCCTGGACGCTGATCATCGCGGTGTTGATGATCTCCTCGATCCCGACCTACAGCTGGACCAGCTTCAGGCTTCGCCGCGAATGGCGCTTGTTCGCGCTTGCCGGGATTGCGCTGTTCGGTGCAGCGCTGATCGTTGCGCCGTGGCCGACGCTGCTGGTGATGGCGCTGGCCTATCTGGTGATGATCCCCGCCGCGATGGCGAGCTACGCCAGGGTCAGGCGGCGTCGCGCCACTCCGCCTGAGCGCGCATCGGCTGGATAATTCGGGCGCGAGTCCGGATTCGCAAGGCAATACGCGCGGTGCGATCGGGCTGTTCGCCCCAGAGGGCAGCGACGATCCTGGCGCCGCTTTCCTCAAGGACCGCTGCGCCGACAACGACGATCAGCCACAAGGTGGCAAGAAAGGTGAGGGTGCCAAGAGCTGCTGTCATCGTGTTGATCCTTCTTGGAGATGCCTAACCAAACTGGACCCGCTTTGTTCCAGTAGCTCCTGTGTTCCTGTTTTGTTCTTAACTGTCAAGAGTGCAGCGAGTTTGGGCCCGGGCGCTTGAAACCGGGCCGCTGTTGGGCTAGTGGCGCGCCCATCCCGCAGATGGAGCTTACATCCCGGTGCCGGCCGCAAGGCTGGTTTCATTGCTCCATCAAGGCTTAACCGGTAAGGAGAAGACCTATGGCGACCACCGTCGTCACGATGCAGCAATTGCTTGAAGCCGGAGCGCACTTCGGCCACCAGACCCATCGCTGGAACCCAAAGATGAAGCCGTACATTTTCGGCGATCGCAACGGGGTCCACATCATTGACCTGTCGCAGACCGTTCCGCTGTTCGCGCGGGCGCTCGAGTTCGTCCAGCAGACCGTCGGGCGCGGCGGCAAGGTGCTGTTCGTCGGCACCAAGCGCCAGGCGCAGGACGCCATGGCCGAGTCGGCAAAGGTCAGCGGCCAGCATTTCGTCAATCATCGCTGGCTTGGCGGAATGCTGACCAACTGGAAGACGATCTCCAACTCGATCAAGCGATTGAAGACCCTTGAGGAACAGCTTTCGGGCGACACTGCGGGCCTGACCAAGAAGGAAGTTCTGCAGCTGACTCGCGAGCGCGACAAGCTCGAGAAGAGCCTTGGCGGAATCCGCGACATGGGCGGGCTTCCCGACGTCATGTTCGTGGTCGACACCAACAAGGAGGAGCTTGCGATCAAGGAAGCCAATACGCTTGGCATCCCAGTCGTCGCGATCCTCGATTCGAACAGCGATCCGAGCGGAATCGCTTTCCCGGTTCCAGGCAACGATGACGCCAGCCGAGCCATTCGCCTGTACACCGACGCAATCGCCGAGGCGGTTGGCGAAGGCCGCGCCGGCAATGCCCAGGCACGCGGGCAGGACATTGGCGAAATGGCCGAGCCGCCGGTTGAAGTGGCGCTTGAAGCCTGAAATCTGACGGGTTCCGGGCGGCGTTGCGGGACCCAGACTTTGTGAAATTGAACTGGACTTCGGTACTCGCCGGAGAACTGGAGGATGTGAAAATGGCTGAGATCACGGCCGGATCAGTGAAAGAACTGCGCGAGCGCACCGGCGCCGGCATGATGGACTGCAAAAAGGCGCTTGCCGAAAACAATGGCGAGATGGAAGCAGCGATCGACTGGCTTCGCGCCAAGGGTCTTGCAGCGGCCGCCAAGAAGGCCGGCCGGACCGCCGCCGAAGGCCTCGTCGGAGCTGCTGTCGAAGGCAATCGCGGCGCTTTGGTCGAGGTCAATTCCGAAACCGACTTTGTCGCCAAGAACGAGCAGTTCCAGGAGTTCGTCGGCAACGTCGCGAAGCTGGTTCTTGCTACCGGCAGCGATGTCGAGGCGCTTGCCGCTGCCCAATATCCCGGCGGCGGATCGGTCAGTGAGAAGCTGACCGACAACATCGCCAAGATAGGTGAAAACCAGTCGCTTCGCCGTGCCACCGTGCTCGAGGTAAGCGAGGGCGCGGTGGTTCCTTATGTCCACAATTCGGTCGTTCCCGGTATGGGCAAGATCGGTGTCCTGGTCGCGCTTGAAGGGTCGGCCCCGGCCGCTACTCTGCAGACGCTGGGCAAGCAGATCGCGATGCACGTCGCCGCAGCCAACCCGCTTGCGCTCGACGCCGACGGGCTCGATGCCGACTTGCTCGCCCGCGAACGCGCGATCGCCACCGACAAGGCTAAGGAAAGCGGCAAGACCGCGGAAATCGTCACCAAGATGGTCGACGGCACCATGGCCAAGTTCAAGAAGGAGAATGCGCTGTTGTCGCAGCTGTTCGTCATGGACAACAAGACCCCGGTCGCGGACGTGATTGAGCAGGCTGGCAAGGATGCCGGAACGCCGATCGCGTTAAAAGCATTCAAGCGCTTCCAGCTCGGCGAGGGCATCGAAAAGAAGGAAAGCGATTTCGCCGCCGAAGTCGCTGCCGCTGCAGGCACGTTGAAAGCCGAGCCAGTTGCTTGATAAAGCCGGCCGTTCGTTAAA
>JBDSSR010000184.1:0-4668 GCA_039928675.1 Sphingomicrobium sp.
TGGGACGATGTCGGCGACAATGGCTGGTTCGCCTGGGGCAAGGACTTCAGCTTCACCAAGCCCTACCCCGATTTCGATATCGCCGAAGTGACCCGCTACGGCCGGTCAAAGGGCGTGACCCTGATCGGCCACCACGAAACCGCCGGCAACATCGCCAATTATGAAGCGCAGCTCGGCCCTGCGCTCGACTTTTATGCAGCCCTTGGCGTCCACAATATCAAGACGGGCTATGTCGCTGATGGCGGCGGGGTTCAGGCGCTCGGCGCGGACGGAAAAATCCACTTCGAATGGCATCAGGGCCAGGCGGTGGTGAACCACCACCTCAAGGTCGTGACCGAGGCTGCCAAGCGCCACACCACGATCGATTCGCACGAACCGGTCAAGGACACCGGGCTTCGCCGCACCTACCCCAATTGGGTTTCGCGCGAAGGCGAACGGGGCATGGAATATAATGCCTGGGGCGAGCCCAAGAACCCGCCCGAGCATGAGGCCAATCTGATTTTCACCCGGATGCTTTCGGGGCCGATGGACTTCACCCCCGGGATCGTCAGCCTGATGGGCAAGGGCAATACGCCGCTGCTTTCGACGCTGGCAAAGCAGCTTGCGCTATATGTCGTCATCTATTCGCCGATCCAGATGGCGGCCGATCTGCCGCAGAACTATGCCGCCAGCGCAGCGGCGTTCCAGTTCATCAAGGACGTCGCGGTCGATTGGGACGACACCGTCATGCTTGCCGGCGAGGAAGGCGATCTGGCGGTTATTGCGCGCAAGGCGAAGGGCTCGGGCGACTGGTTCCTCGGAGCCGTCGGCGACGAGCAGGAGCGCCGCTTCGACGTCGCCTTGAGCTTCCTTGCACCGGGCCAGCGCTATCGCGCGGAAATCTATCGGGACGGCGACACCGCCGACTATCGCACCAACCCGCGCGCTATCGTCATCGAAAGCCGCACGGTCACTTCGGCGGACCGGCTGGCCGAGCGGATCGCGCCGGGCGGCGGAACCGCGGTCCGGTTCGTGCCCATCGCGCGCTAATGGCTGAGCCGCCGCGGTCGGTCGCCATCCTCGGTGGCGGAACCGCGGGCTGGATGGCCGCCAATCTGCTTGTTGACCGGTGGGCGGACAGCGGGACGACGATCACTCTGATCGAATCCAGCGACATCGGGGTAGTCGGCGTCGGCGAGGGTTCAACGCCCCAGCTGAAGGCCTTTTTCGATCGGCTTGGAATAACCGAGAGCGAATGGATGCCGCGCTGCAATGCCACGTTCAAGGCCGGCATCGAATTTGTCGGCTGGTCCGACCGCCCCGGTTACGAGCGCTACTTTCATCCGTTCCCGACCGCGGTCGACGGCTTTACCCAGCCTGGCTTTTTTCATTCGACCCGCGCCCGCCGGACCGGTCGCGACGTGCCCGCCCACCCGGATTTCTTTTATGTGCCGACCCGAATTGCGCGCGAAGGCCGGGCTCCGGTGGCGCCGGCCAATTTTCCATTTGACGTAAGCTACGGCTATCATTTCGACGCCGTCCTGCTCGGCGCCTTCCTGCGCGATTTCGCAACCGGCAGAGGCGCGCTGCACATAGAAGCGCGTATCGCCGATGTCGAGCTTGGGGAGAACGGCGACGTCTCCGCACTGGTCGCCGACGACGGGCGACGTTTCGCGGCCGACCTGTTCATCGACGCAAGCGGGTTCCGCTCCGCCATCATCGGCGGGGCGCTGGGAGAGCCATATCGTTCGTTCGCGGACAATCTGTTCAACGACCGCGCCGTGGTCGCGCCGACTCCCCGGCCCCCCGGTGACCTCGTCGCCGCAACCCGCTCGACTGCACTGTCGGCGGGCTGGGCATGGCAAATCCCGCTGACCAACCGGATCGGTAACGGTTACGTCTATTCGTCGCGCCACATCGATGCCGACGCCGCGGAGGCGGAGCTGCGCGGATTTCTAGGCCTCGACGAGGATGCCGAGCTTCGCCACCTTGAGATGCGCTGCGGACGGGTCGAGCGCAGCTGGGTCCGCAACTGCCTCGCGGTCGGGCTGTCGCAGGGGTTCGTCGAACCGCTCGAAGCGACCGCGCTCCACGTCGTTCTGGCAACGCTCGACGGTTTCCTTGACGCCTGGGACAGGGACGACCGGGACGGCTTCAACACCATTATCGCGCGCCGCTACGAAGGCATTCGCGACTATCTGGTCTGCCATTACCGCACCGCTCCAGGGGGCCGAACGGAATATTGGCGCGACGCTGCGCGGCTCGATTGCCTGTCCGACAGCTTGAAGGACATCATCACCGCCTGGTTCACCGGTGCCGATCTCGAACGGCATTTGATCGAACAGGGCGTCGCGGCCTATTACCCGCCACTGTCGTGGCATTGCATGCTCGCCGGTTACGGGAACTTCCCCGACCCGAGCCGCCTGGTTGCTCCCGGTCCCGACGTCGATGTGCCCGACATGGCGGAGGTCGAACGGTTCATCGCCGGTTGCGCGATCAATTTTCCGGCTCATTGCGAAGCGCTCGCCCGACTGAAGGAGGACCAATGATCCGATTTGCAACCGCGCTGCTCATGCTACTTTTTGCAGCGCCCGCGCTGGCCGGCGATGGACAGGGCCCGGTCCACGTCGCGGCCGGCACGATCGTCGATCTGGGGATTATGAAGTCACGCTTCGCAGACCCCCGCCGAGTGGCCGTCTGGCTGCCCTCCGGCTACCGGGCAAAGGGGCCGAAATATGCCGTGGTCTACATGCATGACGGCCAGAATCTGTTCGACAAGGCGACCGCCGGCTACGGCATGGAATGGAAAGTCGACGAGCATCTCGACCGCCTGATCCGCGACCACAAGGTGCGCCCGGCGATTGTCGTGGGCATCTGGAACACGCCCAAGCGGCTCCAGGAATATGTCCCGTCCAAGGCATTCACTGCCCTCCCCGCGGATTATCGCGGCCGGGTCGCGGCGCTGTATGGCGGGGACCCGCTGTCCGACGGCTATCTGAAGTTCATCGTCCGCGAGCTCCGGCCAATGATTGATCGCCGCTTCAACGTGTACTCTGATCGCTCCAACACGGTCATCATGGGCTCGTCGATGGGATCGCTGGTTTCGCTCTACGCGATCGACGAATATCCAACGGTCTTCGGCGGCGCGGCGATGATGTCGACCCACTGGCCGTTGTTCATGAGGCCCAATGGCGATTCGGTCAGCGATCCCGAATATGAGGTCGTGTCGAGCGCCTTCGAGCGCTACCTCGCCCCCACTTTGCCCGACCCGCGCACCCATCGCCTCTATTTCGATCACGGCAGTGAAACTCTCGATAAGACCTATGCCCGCTACCAGCAACGGGTCGACGGGGTCGTCGCCCGACGCGGCTATCGCCAAGGCATCAACTGGCTCAGCCTGAGCTTCCCGGGGCAGAAGCACAATGAGATCAGCTGGGCCTCGCGCCTCGACGAGCCGCTGGAGTTCCTGATTCCGCCCGACCGCCGGCGGCGCTGAACGCGGCCCCCGATCGCTCGGGGCGCAATGCCGCTCCCCCGGGGGTTTGCGGGGCCGATTGCAGACCGTATGGGGCGGTATGACCATTCTCGTCACTGGCGCTGCAGGCTTCATCGGCTCGACCACGGCCCGCGCCTTGCTTGCCCGCGGCGACCAGGTCGTCGGGATCGACAATCTCAACGCTTATTACGACCCGGCGCTGAAACAGGCGCGGCTCGACCTTCTGGCAACCGACTTTGGCAACCGCTTCCGGTTCGAACGCGTCGATTTCGCCGACAGCGCCGCGCTCGATCGGCTTGCCGACACCGTCGAGATTGAAGGCATCGTCCATCTCGGCGCCCAGGCAGGGGTTCGCTACAGCCTCGAAAACCCGGGCGCTTATGTGCAGTCGAACCTGGTCGGGCACGTCAACATGCTGGAGCTCGCGCGCCACCGCAAGCCGCGCCACATGGTCTATGCTTCGTCATCTTCGGTCTATGGCAGCAACACGACCCTGCCCTTCCGCGTCGAGGATCGGGTCGATCATCCGCTGTCGCTTTATGCCGCGACCAAGAAAGCCGACGAGCTTTTGAGCGAAAGCTATGCAAGCCTTTACCGTCTGCCGCTGACCGGGCTTCGCTTCTTCACGGTCTACGGACCGTGGGGTCGGCCCGACATGGCGATGTGGATTTTCACCAAGGCGCTGTACGCTGGCGACCCGCTCCCCTTGTTCAATCGCGGGGAGATGCGGCGCGATTTCACCTACATCGACGACATTGTCAGCGGCGTGATTGCGTGCCTCGATTCTCCACCCGCCGACGACGGCGCGGCCAAGGCCGGCGGAAGCAGTTGCCCGCACGCGGTTTACAACATCGGCAACAGCCGAAGCGAGGATCTGCTTCGGGTGGTCGAGCTGCTTGAGGAAGCCACGCGCCGCAAGGCGGTGATCGACCCGCAGCCGATGCAGGTCGGCGACGTCAAGGAAACCTTCGCCGATATCGGCGCGATCCAGCGCGACCTGGGGTTCGAGCCGCTGACGACGATCGACGAAGGGGTTCCGCGCTTCGTTGACTGGTATCGCAGCTACCATCGCCTGTGATGGCGCTTCCGCGGGTCCTCCAGTCGCTGCGCTTGCCCGTCATTGGCGCGCCCCTGTTCATCATCTCCAACCCGGCGCTGGTCATTGCCCAGTGCACCGCCGGGATCGTCGGCAG
>JBDSSR010000185.1:0-8916 GCA_039928675.1 Sphingomicrobium sp.
TGACCCAAAGCGGCCCTCGGCTGGTCGATCTCAGCCATGTCATTAGCGAGGGTATGGTGACCTACAAAGGCCTGCCCGGGCCGCACATCTGCGACTTCCTTTCGCGCGAGGAATCGGCGGCCAATTACGACGACGGTTCGACGTTCCAGATCGGCAGGATCGACATGGTCGCGAACACCGGCACTTATGTCGATGTACCGTCACACCGCTTTGCCGACGGCCAGGACCTGAGCGGAATGGGGCTCGAAGTCTTTGCCAACCTTGCCGCGCTGGTCATCCGTCAGCCGTTCGAAAACGGACTCGCGGTGGATGCCGCCGCGTTCGACGGGCTCGACTTGGCGGGCAAGGCCGTGCTGGTCGCCACCGGCTGGGCCCGGCACTGGGGCAGCGAAGCCTATTATCACGACCATAGCTTCCTCACCGCCGCCGCGGCCGACCGGCTCGTCGCAGGGGGCGCGGTCATGGTCGGGATCGACAGCCACAATATAGACGATACGCGGGTGCGAGCACGACCGGTGCACACTGCGCTCCTCGGCGCTGGAATCCCGATTTGCGAGCATTTGACGGGCCTCGATGCCTTGCCCGACGCGGGATTCCGCTTTTCCGCAGTGCCGCCCAAGGTGGAGGGCATGGGGACCTTCCCGGTCCGCGCCTATGCGCTGATCGACGGCTGAAGCCACTCCGGAACGATGGCGCCGGAAGGAATCGCGTCGAGCCGTGCGTGGACCACCGACAGACCCAATTGCGGATAGGATGCGCGCGACTTTGCAGCCTCGCCTTCGACGACGAACAGACGACGATTGACCTTCTGCCGCCAGTTCATCCGAGCCGTGTTCTCCTGCCCAACAAAGCAGCCCTTAGAAAAGCTGACCCCATTGAGCTCGGCCGCATTGCATTCGAGCCACAGGACATCGCCAAGCTCGGCACGGCCTTCGCACACGCCTAGGCGCAAGCGGTGGCCAAGCCAACCGATCGCGGGCTCGCCTGGCGGTGCAAGCCAGCGACGCCCGAGCGCCGCCAGCCGCGGATCGTCGCCCGGTCCCTCGGGCGACCAGTGCACAGCGAGGCTGTCGTCGCGCGCAATCGTGATCGGCCGGCGCAGCCGGTACAGTGCGAGTCGCCGGATCAGATCGTCGGCGCTGGCGGATTCGCAATCGAGCAGCAGATCGCCGCCATCATCCTGAGCTCCCGGCCACGCGATGAAGTCGAACAGGCACTTGCCCTGCGGCGTAAGCAGCCCCGCCCAGGCCGGAAGCAACCCGGCGAGGTCGGCCGTCACCAGCCCCTGGAGGAAGCCGCGCACGCCTTCGCCCGAAAGGCGAACCAGCGCCCGGTCGATGAGGGTTCCGGAGCTTGGGCTATGCTGCGCCATGGCCTTCAGTTAGGGAGCATGACCAGTTATGCAAAGCATCACGATCCGCCGGCCGGACGACTGGCACGTCCATTTGCGCGACGGCGACATGCTGGAAGCCGTGGCTCCCTACACCGCTCGGCAGTTCGCACGTGCGATCATCATGCCCAATCTTGCCCAACCAATCACGACTGCGGCTGCGGCCGTCGCCTATCGCGAACGGATCGTTGCGGCCACGGGGCCGGGCTTCACTCCGTTGATGACGGCCTATCTGACCGACTCCATTGCGCCCGACGAGATTGCCCGCGGATTCGCCCAAGAGGCGTGGACCGCAGCCAAGCTCTATCCAGCCGGGGCGACCACCAACAGCGCGAGCGGAGTGACGGACGTTCGCAACATCTATCCGGTGCTGGAAACTATGCAGCGGATTGGAATGGTGTTGTGCGTCCACGGCGAAGTCACCGACCCCCAAGTCGACGTGTTCGATCGCGAGGCGGTGTTCATCGATCGCGTCCTGACCCCGCTGATCGCCGACTTCCCGGCGCTGAAGATAGTCCTTGAACATATCACCACCGCCGATGCCGCCGACTTCGTCACCCAGGGGCCTGCGAGCCTTGCCGCAACGGTCACTCCGCATCATTTGGTGATCAACCGCAACGCGCTGTTCGACGGGGGACTTCGCCCGCACGCTTATTGCCTTCCGGTGGCCAAGCGCGAGGCTCACCGGCTTGCCGTCCGCCGCGCCGCGACCTCCGGTTCGGCCAGGGTTTTCCTTGGCACCGACAGTGCGCCACACAGCCGCGGAGCGAAGGAATCGGGTTGCGGCTGCGCGGGGATTTTCAACGCCCCGTTTGCGCTCGAGACCTATGCCACGGTGTTCGAAGAGGAGGGCGCGCTGGCCCGGCTCGAAGCCTTTGCGTCCGAACGCGGTCCGCACTTTTACGGGTTGGGGCTGAACGAGGGGACAGTGACCCTGGAGCGCTGCAATACCGACCTTCCGCCCGAATTGGGGGGCCTGGTTCCGTTCGCTGCGGGTGAGACGCTACCGTGGAAGCTGTCCGCGTAAAAGCGCTAGCGGAGCGCTGCTCCGCCGCTTCCCGTTACCCCGATGACGTCCGAGAAATGATCCTCCAGCCGCTGATAACATTCGCACGCCCGGTGTTTCAGGCCGACCCGATCGATGACATGAATGACGCCCCGCCCGGTCGCGATCAACCCTTCGTCCTGAAGCTCGCGAATGACGGCGTTGACCGTGGTCCGCTGCACCCCGAGCAGCGCTGCAAGCGCGTCCTGGGTCAGATCGATCCGGTCGCCGGCACGGTCCTGCGTGTGGAGCAGCCAGCGCGCCGCCCGCTGCTGGATCGAATGAAAGGCGGTGCAGGCTGCCGATTGCATGACCTGCGCAAGCAGATAATCGGAAAAGCGGCAGAAGATATTGCCGATGAAGTTCGACGAGCGCTTGGCCTGTTCGATCACCTTCATCGGCACCTTGAATGCAGGCCCGGGGATAAGAACGGTCGCGTGCGAAAAGGCCGGTGCATGGCCGCAGCTGACGATCCCGCCGACGGCGCCCTCGCGCCCGATCGACGCGACTTCGATTGTCCGGTTCGAAGCCAGTTGGACGCCCATCGAAATGGTGGTCGGACCGATCGGGAAAACGCTGGTGTGGACATGTTCCCCGCTCCTGAGGACGCTGTCGCCAAGGGCGAGATCGGTCATTTCGCCATAGGGTTCGATCAGGCCGCGGGCTTCACGGTCAAAGGTCGCAAGCAAAAGGTTGCCGGCGAACGCCTCGTCGGCGCGGCTGAGTTCGTCCGTTATCGTCGGTGACACGGTGAGGTCGCTCCAATGGGTAGCTCCGACAGTCGTTACGACGGAGCAATGGACTTAATGCGTGGCGACGCAACTCGCTCCATCACATGTGGATTGGTTCGACCATCTTCCTGCTGCCGTTGAGCAGGCAGTCGGCAACGAGGCGCAGCGGAGCGACGTCCACCAGGCTTCGGCGATGCTCGATCAGATCGGCGAAAATCCGGTAGATGTCGGCATATTCCGGCGCACCGTCGTCTTCGTGCCGCTGCCCGTTGACGACCAGCGTGGAGCCGCCATTTTCCAGCCGTACCCGAGCCCCATCGGTAGTCGTAATGTCGATCGTCCATTCCTCGCCTTCTGTACGGCGAAAATCAAAGCTGCCGCACATCTGCCCATCGGCCTGGGGGCTGGCGAAGACGATATCGGCCGCGATCGGCGTTTGAGCGTTGGCCGGGAAGCTGAGCTCGGCTGATTGCACGAACAAGGGTCCAGGAAAGATTCGCGTGGCGATTGAAAAGGCGTTGATCCCGGGATCGAATACCCCGAACCCGCCCGCTTCCCAGATCCATTGCTGGCCCGGGTGCCATTTGTGCACGTCTTCGTGCCAGTGGATCGTCATCGAAGCGATCCGTTTTCCGGCAAGCGCGGAGACCGCTCCATCGACCGTCGAATGGTGCTGGGCGTGCCAGGTCGTGAACAGCGTCAGCCCCTTCGCCGCCGCGAGCTGTTCGAGGTCCGCAATCTGGGCAAGACCGGTCGAGGGCGGCTTTTCGAGCAGGCAATGCAGTCCCGCCAGCAGGCATTCGCGGGCGATTTCATAGCGCGGACCCGGCGGGGTAGTGATCGCCACCGCCTTCAGGCCCGGCACCGTGCGCAGGAGTTCGCGCCAGTCGGTGAAGGTCTGGCCCATGCCCTGGCCCGATCGGCTCGAGCTGGCGACAAGCTCGAACCCTGAAGTGGCGGCGATGGACGGGGCATGCTGGTCCTGCGCAATCTTGCCAAAGCCGATGATTGCGATCGGGAGCGCGGCCATCAGGCGTCGAGCCCGGTCACGAACGCGCGCGCCTTGACCAGCGTCTCGGCCGCCGATTGGCCAGCCGTGTAGAGTGCCCCGCCAAGCCCGAAGCCGGCGGCGCCGCAATCACGCCACGGCCTGGTTTGACCGGGCTTGACGCCCCCGACGACGATCATCGGAACGTCCTTTGGAATGACAGCCAGATGGGCTTTCAGAACATCGGGCGATGCCGCTTCGGCGGGGAACAGTTTGAGCGCGTTCGCGCCCGCGTCGAGTGCCGCAAAGGCCTCGGTTGGAGTGAAATAGCCGGGGCAGGAGACCATTCCCGCCTGCACCGTTGCCCGGATGACGTTGGGATTGCCGTGGGGGGAAACGATGATCCGCCCACCGGCCGCGTGAATGTCCTCGACATTGGCGGGGGTAAACACGGTTCCGCCGCCGACCAGCAGGTCATCGCCGAACCGGCTGGCCAGCCGTTCGATGCTGCGCAGCGGGTCGGGCGAGTTGAGCGGAACTTCGACGATCCGAATCCCCGCCTCGCGGAGGGCGTCGCCGATCGCGTCCACTTCGTCGGGCCGGACCCCGCGAAGGATCGCGATCAACGGGCATTGGTCGAGATATTTCACAAGCAGTGTGCGTCCGTCCACGTCAGATCCTTTTCGCGATCTCGGATATTCCGGCGAGGAAGCTCGTCTCGCCATCCAGTTCGATCGAAGTGCGGCCGGCGGCTTCGATCGCCGCGGCGTAGAGCCGCGTCAGGTTGGGCCGGCCCATGACCGCAATTTCGGCCCCCGCCGGGGTTTGCAGGCCAATTCGAACATCGGTCCCGATCAGCAACCCGCTTGCAAAGGAGGATGCATCCTCTGGCTTCATCTGCCCAAGCAGCACTGCGGCGCGAATCCCGAACAGGTCGGCGGGCAGAGCGTTGTCGGCCAATCCTCTGGCGGCGCCGGCGCGAAAGGCGTCGTTGAGATCGACTGGCCCGGCAAGCAGGTCGGCGAGAATGCCATGCCCCTTGAGCAGACTGAACAGTTCGCCGGTCATCACCGTACGGAAGGACTGCAGCTGGCCGCTGCGAAGGACGCACCACTTGTTGTGCGTTCCGGGGTGGCTGACGAAAGCGTCCGGATCGATTTCCTTGGCGAAGATTGCGCCGAGAAGCTGGACTTCCTCGCCACGCATGACGTCGCAGCGATTGCCGCCGAGATACGAAACCCCCGGAACGATCGCTTCGCGCTCGCCGGCCCAAACGAGCTTTGCGGCAAGTTCGTCGAGCCCCGCCGGGCACGGCACATAGGGAGCCTCGACCCAGCCGCGGTTGGAACCGATCATTCCCGCCATCAGCAGCGGAAGGTCGCCAAGCCGGTCGCGTATTTCGGAAACCGCCGCCGGAAATGCTCCCGGCGCGACCGCAAGCACGCCTTTGGAATCCTCGAACTCGTCGGCGCAGACCCCGGCCGAATCGAGGCGATAAGCGCGCCGGTTGGTGGTTCCCCAATCGACCGCAATGAAACCATCTGCCCAACGCATGCTTTTTCCGTTCATAGCCGAAAACTTCGGTCGGACGAGTTCGCTCCCTGCGGTTTTCTTTTTCGATGGCGAAGTTAGGACTTCGTCGCTGTAAGCGGTTCCCGACAGGGCCGTAAGCCGAGCGTCATCAGCCAAGGAGAGATTAAGATCGCCAACTTCATGTTTGCGACCGGGATCGAAAACAGCATCCCGACCATCGACCATGGCAAGACCCGCGTCGACCAGATGGCCGCGTGCGGCCATTACGAGCGGTGGCGGGAGGATTTCGACTGCGTCCAGGAGATCGGAATCAATTTCCTCCGCTACGGACCGCCGATCCACAAGACCTATCTTGGTCCGGGCAAATATGACTGGGAATTTGCCGACCTGACGCTGAACGACCTGAAAAAGCGCGAAATCACGCCGATCGTCGACCTTTGCCATTTCGGCGTTTCTGACTGGATCGGAAATTTCCAGAACCCCGATTTCCCGGCCCTGTTCGCCGATTATTGTGGCGCCTTCGCCGAGCGTTTCCCGTGGGTCCAGCTGTACACCCCGATCAACGAGATGTTCATTTGCGCGGTGTTTTCCGCCAAATACGGCTGGTGGAACGAGCAGCTGAAGGACGACCGCTCGTTCATCACCGCGCTCAAGCATCTGGTCAAAGCCAACATCATGGGGATGGTCGAAATCCTCAAGCGGCGCCACGACGCGATCTTCATCCAGAGCGAAAGCACGGAATATTACCATGCCGATTCGCCCGCTGCGATCGGCCGCGCCGAAGTGCTCAACCAAATGCGCTTCCTCAGCCTCGACCTCAATTACGGGCGGCGAGTCGACAGCGGCATGTACCAATATCTGCTCGACAGCGGCATGACCCGCGAGGAATATGAGTGGTTCTTGAACCACCAGCTCAAGCAGCACTGCATCCTTGGCAACGATTATTATGCGCTCAACGAGCATCGTGTGTTCGCCGACGGCCACACCGTCGCTGCCGGCGAGACCTTCGGCTATTCCGAAATCACCCGCCAATATTACAATCGCTACCGATTGCCGGTGATGCACACCGAGACCAATTTGTGGGAGGGCCCCCACGGCGACGAAGCGGTCAAGTGGCTGTGGAAGGACTGGGCCAACGTTCTGCGCCTGCGCAACGTTGGTATCCCGACCGTCGGCTTCACCTGGTATTCCCTGACCGACCAGGTCGACTGGGACACCGCGCTGCGCGAGCAGAACGGCAATATCAATCCGCTCGGGCTGTTCGATCTCGATCGCAAGATCCGCAACGTCGGCAAGGCCTACAAGCAGCTGATCGCGGATTGGCGAAACGTGCTTCCGGCACAGAGCGTCTGCCTGGTCGTGCCGATCAAGAAGCTCGGCGAAAAAATGGACACCTCCTTCGCCGGGAGCGCTCGAGAAGAAATCGACCAGGCCCGGATGGCCGGAGAATGACGCGATGAAGATCGGACGGATCGAAACCTTTTACGCGCCTCCGCGATGGCTGTTCGTGCGAGTCGAGAGCGACGACGGCGCGGTCGGCTGGGGCGAGGCAAGTCTGGAAGGCTGGGCGGAAGCGGTCGACGGGGCCTTCGAGGCGCTTCGCGACCGCTTCATCGGCGCCGACCCGTTCAACATCGAGGACATCTGGCAGGTGGGTTTTCGGGGCGGATTCTACCGCGGCGGAGCCGTTCTGATGAGTGCGCTTGCCGGGCTCGAGCAAGCACTGTGGGACCTCAAGGGCCGGGCGGTCGGGCTGCCCGCGTGGCAGATGCTTGGCGGCAAGGTCCGCGACCGGGTGCGGTCCTACGCCTGGATCGGCGGCGACCGTCCGCACGAGATCGCCGAGGCCGCCGAAGGGCGCCGCAAGCAGGGCTTCAGTGCGGTCAAGATGAACGCCACGGCGGAGCTCGACTGGATCGGAACGCCCAGGCTGTTCGACGAGGTGGTCAAGCGGGTCGAAGCTGCGCAGACTCAGGGGATGGACGTCGGGCTCGACTTCCACGGCCGGGTCCACCGCCCGCTTGCCAAGCAGCTCACGCGGGCGCTCGAGCCGCTTGGCCTGCTGTTCATCGAGGAGCCGCTACTGTCCGAAAACCCCGAAGGGTTGGCGGCGATCGCAGCGATGACGTCAACCCCGATCGCGCTTGGCGAGCGATTGTTCAGCCGCTGGGACTTCAAACCTTTCTTTGAAGCTGGAGCAGTCGACATCATTCAGCCCGACCTCAGCCATGCCGGCGGGATTCTCGAAGTGCGCAAGATCGCGGCGATGGCCGAGGCTTATGACATCGCGGTTGCGCCCCATTGCCCGCTTGGTCCACTGGCGCTCGCCGCCTGCCTGCAGATCGCGGCCTGCACGCCCAATCACGCGATCCAGGAAATCAGCCTTGGAATCCATTACAATACCGGCGGCCATGACCTGTTGAACTTCTGCGTCAACACGGAAGCGCTGACCCCGGTCGAGGGCTATTTGCCCGTTCCGCAAGGCAATGGCCTGGGCGTCGATATAGACGAGGCGGCGGTGCGCGAGGCCGACAAGGACCGGCACCGCTGGCGCAATCCGATTTTCCGGACCCGGGATGGGAGCTTCGCCGAATGGTAGTCGCGCGCTAGCGCATCAGTGGCACTTGAACCGGTCGAACGGTTCGAGACAATCGCCGCAGCGCCACTGCGCCTTGCACGGGGTTGACCCGAAGCGGCTGACTTCGACCGTGTCGCGCGATCCGCATTGCGGGCATTGGGCGGTCGCCGACGTATCGGGCGGCGCGATCCCGTAGGCATGGAGCCGTTCGCGACCGCGAGGCGTAATCCACTCGGTCGTCCACGGCGGAAACAGCATACGCTCCACCGAGACATGGCCAAAACCCGCCGCATCAAGCGCGTTGCGGATGCTTTGTTCGATCGCCTGGGTTGCCGGGCAACCGGTATAGGTCGGGCTGATCTGTACTCGCGGCGGATCGGCGCGGATTGCCCGAACGATGCCGAGGTCGGTGATGGTCAAAACCGGGATTTCCGGGTCGGGAACGGTTTCGAGAACGGCCATGATGCCAGCTTCGTCGATGGTATCCGTCATTGCGCGCATGCGCGGGCTTTACACCCGTTCGAGAGCCAGAGCGATGCCCTGGCCAACGCCGATGCACATGGTTGCAAGCGCAAGACTGCCGCCGGTCCGTCGAAGCTCCTCGGTGGCGGTCAGCGCGAGCCGCGCTCCGGACATGCCGAGCGGGTGGCC
>JBDSSR010000186.1:0-4292 GCA_039928675.1 Sphingomicrobium sp.
GTATTTTCGAGCATTCCGCGAGCGCGATCCGAGAACCAGAAGGAAATCCCGCTCTGGAACAGCAGCGAAGCGAAAATCGCGACAAGCACGCTTGGAACCGCGGCAATCACCGAGAACAGCGCCACCAGGCGAACATGAAGCCGTCCGCTGCCAAGCCCGGTCTGCTCTGCGCGCCGAACCGCCATCCGCCGCGAATAGAGGACCATCAGCCCGATCGCGGGCAGCAGATTGGCGATCAGCAAAAGCGCGATGAGCGGCGGCGACAGCAGCGAGCCCGGGGTTGCACCGCGTTGGAGCAGCCAGAAGCTTAAGCCCATCATCCCGGCAAGGAACAGCGCAGTCGCAAGTGCCAGCCGGTCGTAGAACCGCCCGCTTGCCCGCTCGCGCTGGAGCCAGCTGTCCTTGTGGGAGATCATTGCCGGCGATTCGGCGGTCCGAGCGTCCATTCGCAACCGCTCTAGCACGAGCGTTGCATCAAAAACACACTATCGTGGGCCGAATTTGCGTCAGGCGGCGGAGCGCGCAAGCCAGGGCGCATAGAATTCGTGCAACATTGCAACAACGACCGCCGGATCGTCCTGCTGGTTTACGCGATTGCGGAGCTCGGCAGATCCGGGAAGGCCCTTGGTGTACCAGCCGATGTGCTTGCGGGCGAGATTGACGCCCGTCTGCCGGCCATAAAGCGCAAGCATCTCATCATATTGTTCGAGCATCGCCGCCAGTTGCTCGTCGAGGCTTGGATCGGGCCGCGCCCCGCCCTCCCCCAGATCGGCCATGACCTGACCGATCAGCCACGGCCGTCCATAAGCGCCGCGGCCGATCATCACTCCGTCGGCGCCCGACTGGGCGAGCGCCCGGCGGGCGTCCTCGATCGAACAGATGTCGCCGTTGGCGATGACCGGCAGGCTGGTGGCGTCCTTGACCTTGCGGATGAACGCCCAGTCGGCCTCGCCCTTGTACATCTGGCAGCGGGTTCGGCCGTGAACCGTGATCATCTGGATACCCAGGTCCTCGGCGATCCGGGCAAGCTCGGGCGCATTTAGGCTTGAATGGTCCCAGCCCATCCGCATTTTCAGGGTCACCGGCAGGTTCACGGCCTTGACCGTTGCGTCGATCAGCCTGGCGGCGAGGGGCAGGTCGCGCATCAGCGCCGAACCGGCATCGCCGTTGACGACCTTTTTCACCGGGCAACCCATGTTGATGTCGATGATCGCAGCGCCGCGCTGTTCGTTGAGCCGGGCGGCCTCGGCCATGACGTGAGGCTCGCACCCCGCAAGTTGGAGCGACACCGGCGCTTCGATGGGGTCCCACAGCGCCTTTTGCAGCGATTGCCGGGTTTCGCGGATCATCGCCTGGCTGGCGATCATCTCGCTGACCGTCAGGCCAGCGCCATAGCGTTTGACCACCCGCCGAAACGGCAGGTCGGTGACCCCCGTCATCGGCGCCAGGATCACTGGCGCGTCGATCCGCACATGGCCGATGGATATGGGTTTGATCATGCTCATGGGCGGGGCGCGCCTTTACAGGAGCGGCCTGGGGCGGGCAAGGCGCGGCGGCATGAGCGTTTGCGCACTCATCGTCGCCGGCGGCAACGGCCAACGCTTCGGCGGTGGCGTGCCCAAGCAATATCGGGAAATCGGCGGGAAACCGATTATCCGCTGGGCGGTGGAATCGCTGATCGGTCATCCCGCGGTCCAAGGGGTCCAGATCGTCATTGGCGAGGGTCAACAGCAGCTCGCTGCGCAGGCGCTTGCCGGGCTGGCGCTCGCCGAGCCGATAATTGGCGGTGCCGAGCGCGCGGATTCGGTCCGAGCCGGCCTCGCCGCGATCGAAAGCAGCGCGGTCCTCGTCCACGACGCCGCCCGTCCCTTCTGCCCACCCGACGTGATCGATCGGCTGGTCGCAATCCTCGAACATTTCGACGGTGCGGCACCGGTACTGGCCGTCAGCGACACGCTGGCGTGGCTCGGTCACGACCTTGGCGACACCGTCGATCGCACCGGGCTGGTGCGCGTTCAGACTCCGCAGATCTTCCGAACCGAGGCGCTTCGAGCCGCTTTTGGTGCCTGGTCCGGCCCCTCCCCGACCGACGAGGCGATGGTGGTTCGCGCCGCCGGAATGCGCGTTGCAGCGGTTGCCGGCGATCCCGCGCTCGACAAGCTGACCACGCCGGCGGACTTCGACCGAGCGTCGGCCTGGCTTGCCGGGCGGATGCGGCCGCGCACCGGGACCGGTTTTGACGTCCATGCCTTCGCCGGCGAGGGCCCGATCATGCTTGGCGGTATCGCTGTTCCCCACTCGCGCGGCCTTGCCGGCCACAGCGATGCCGACGTTGCGCTTCACGCGATCACCGACGCTCTGCTTGGCGCTGGCAGTCTGGGCGATATCGGCGAGCATTTTCCGCCCGGCGAGCCTATATGGAAGGGTGTGTCCTCGGATCGCTTCCTTGCCCATGCCGCCGAACTGCTTCGTCGCGAGGGCGCAATCATCGACGCGATCGATTGCACGATCATTGCCGAAGCCCCCAGGGTCGGCCCGCACCGCCTCGCCATGCGGCAACGCATCGCGGAAATCTGCGGGTTGAGCGTGGACCAAATCAGCATCAAGGCAACGACCACCGAAGGGCTTGGCTTTACCGGCCGAGGCGAAGGGATCGCCGCCCAGGCCGTCGCCAACGTCCGCATGGGGATCGCCTGGTGAAGGACTCGCTGAAGGACTCGCTCCTGCCCGACGTGCTGGTCGAAAAGGCCCGCCAGGTGGTTGAGGCCAACCGCAAGGCCGGGCGCCGGGTCACGGTCGCGGAAAGCTGCACCGGCGGCCTGGTCTGCGCCGCGCTGACCGAAATCCCCGGCTCGTCCGAAATGTTCGAAGCGGGCTATGTGACTTATTCCAACGCCGCCAAGATCGACCAGCTTCACGTCAGCCAGGACATGGTCGAAACCTTCGGCGCGGTCAGCGTTGCAACCGCCTGGGCAATGGCCCGCGGCGCACTGGCCGCATCCGACGCCGACATTGCCGTTGCGATCACCGGCGTTGCCGGGCCAGGCGGTGGGACCGAGTCAAAGCCCGTTGGAACCGTCGTCTTCGCGACCGCCGAGCGCGACGGTGACCCGGCAAAGATTGTCGCCGACCAGAAATTCTTCGACGAAAAAACCCGCTCGGGAGTCCGGCTTCAAGCGGCGCTTTGCGCGCTCGAGCTGTTGCTCCCGTAGAGCACTTCAGCGCGCGCTTCGAAGGCGTCGGTCATGCGCCGCAATGCCCGGTCGAACATTGCCCCGGCAAGACTTTCGAAAATCCGCGAGCGAAACGCGAAATCGACCGAGAAATGGACCCTGGTGCCGCCATCCGCGACCGGCTCGAAGCGCCATTCATTGTGCAGGAACTTGAGCGGCCCCTCGATGTAATCGACGCAGATGCGGTCGGGTTGCTCCTTTCGGACCCGGCTGGTGAAGCGTTCCTTGAAGGCGTTGAAGCCGACGACGAGGTCGGCGATCGTTTCGGTTTCGCTGGACGATCGCACTCGCACCGCGACTACCCAGGGCAGGAATTCGTCGTAGCGGGCAACATCCGCAACTAGGTCGAACAATTGTTCGGGCGTGTAGAGAAGAAACCGCGTCTCGCTATGCCGCGGCATTCGCGCCTTCCCGCTTGATCCGAGCATCGCGGGCGTCGCGCATTTTCGCGAAATCGTCGCCTGCGTGATAGCTTGATCGGGTCAGGGGCGAGGCGGCAACCAGCAGGAAGCCCTTCGCCCGGGCGATCGCGCCATAGGCATCGAACGCCTGCGGAGTAACGAATTCCTCGACCCGGACGTGCTTTGGAGTGGGCTGGAGATACTGGCCCATGGTCAGGAAATCGACGCCTGCGGAGCGCATGTCGTCCATCACCTGGTGAACTTCGAGCCGCTGTTCGCCGAGCCCGACCATGACGCCCGACTTGGTGAATATCCGCGGGTCCCTGCGTTTGACGCTTTCGAGCAGCCGAAGCGAGGCATAATAGCGCGCGCCCGGGCGGATCGTCGGATAGAGCCGCGGCACCGTTTCGAGGTTGTGATTGTAGACGTCCGGGCCCGCCGCGACGATGGCATCGACCGCCGAATCGCTCTTGTTGCGGAAATCGGGCGTGAGGATTTCGATCGTCGTGTTGGGCGTGTTCCGTCGGAGCGCTTCGATGACCTTGACGAATTGCGATGCGCCGCCATCCGCCAGATCGTCGCGATCGACGCTGGTTATGACAATATGCTCAAGGCCAAGCTCCGCGGCGGCGGTCGCGACATGCTCGGGCTCGAGCGG
>JBDSSR010000187.1:0-3158 GCA_039928675.1 Sphingomicrobium sp.
GCGGGGGTATAGCGGGTCTGTGTCGGCGACGGCGGCGGCGGCTGAGTGCCGGGCCGCGGCGTGGTGCTGATCACCGGCGGACGATTCCGGTCGGGCCGAGGAACGCGGGTTTGCTGACGCAGGTCCCGCTGATCCTGGACACGGCTGCGCGCGTCCTCGATCCGCTGCCGGGTCTGGTCCTGGCGCTCGTCGCGGATCAACTGACCCTGGCCTGAGCGCCAATCCCGCTGTCCGGAATATTGGGGTTGGGTCGGCCGAACGACCCCGTTGGGTCGCGGCTGGTAGGCCGGCGCCGAAGGGCGCGCGAAGTCGTTCGAACGCGGCTGGTAACCGGGCGCCGTTGGCCGCGCGAAATCGCTCGTCCGCTGGTCACGCGCCGGACGCGCTACCGAGCGCGCCTCCGAACGCGAATCGTCGCGCGCCTGTCGCCGGTCCGATTGCGCCTGCTGGCGATCGGCCCGCGCCCGTTGCGCAGGGGTTAAAGTATCCTGGGCCGCCAGCGCCGGAGTTGCCGCAACGCCTGCCAGGAGGAGGGAAAGAATAAGTTTACGCATGACAGTGACCTTTCCAGTTCATTGCAACGAGATTTGCGCCGTTCCAGATGAGCGGCGGCTTAATGATTTCGGACCCGTATATTCATCTTTGTCAGTTGGATTTCAGGGGGGTCGCCGACGGATTCGGAAGCGTCGTCGAGGCCGTTTCGAAGGCGCGCTCGATGACCTTGCGGATGCGCGGATAGGCGCCGCAGCGGCACAGGTTTGGAAGCGCCGCAATTGCGTCGTCGCCGGGCTTTCCACCGGCCCTCAGCATCGCTGCAATGGCCATGATGAAGCCCGGCTCGCAATAACCGCACATCGTCGCCTGTTCAGCCAGCCACGCCTGCTGAACCGGGTGAGTGCCGCTGGCCGACAAGCCTTCGATGGTGACGACCTCGGCGCCCTCGAGCGTGCCGATGGCGGCTGTGCAGCTGAGCACTGCGCGGCCGTCGACCATCACTGTGCAGGCCCCGCAATCGCCGCTGTCGCAACCGTATTTGGTCCCGGTCAAGTTCGACGAGTCGCGCAACGCCCACAGCAATGGCGTAGCGGGATCGAGGCGGTATTCGAGTGGCTGGCCGTTGACGGTCATGCGAGTCATTGACGCAGGCTAGCGCGGGCAGTGCACCAGTGCCAAGATCGCGGCATGGCGCGCATCGAAATTCGCCCCGGAATGGCGATTGGCTACGACGAGGCTGGCGATCGGGCCGGCGACGGGCCAGCAACGCCGATCGTCTTCCTTCACGGGGTCGGATCGGACCGAACCGTGTGGTGGCCCCAGCTTGCCCACTTCGCGGCGGAGCGGCGTTCGATTGCGTTCGACTATCCCGGCTATGGCGAGAGCAGCGCCGCGCCCGAAAGCACCAGCCGCGATGATTATGCCACCGCAATCCTGTCGGCGATGAGCGCGCTCGGGATATCGCGCGCCCATATCTGCGGCTTGTCGCTGGGCGGAGTGGTGGCAATCGCGATGGCCGCCGCAAAGCCCGACCGCTGCGCGTCGCTGATCCTTGCCGACAGCTTTGCCGAACACCCCGACGGGCAGGCAATCCACGATCGCGCGATCGCCGCAAGCAGCGACCTGCGGGTGCTGGCCGAGGCGCGGGTCGACGTCCTCATCGCCCAGCCCGCTGATCCTGCGGTTCGGCGCGAGGTGGTGGAAACGATGGCCCGGATCGATCCCGCCGCCTATCGCATCGGGGCCGAAGCGGTGTGGCTGGCCGACCAGAAGCAGCGCGCCCATGATATCCGGCTGGCCACGCTGGTGCTGTGCGGAAGCGAGGACAAGATCACTCCGCCAGCCTTGTCGCGGGCGCTTGCGCAGCTCGTCCCCGGAGCCTGCCTCGAATCGATCGAAGGCGCCGGGCATTTGCCCAACCTGGAGCGCCCCGAGCAATTCAACACGATCGTCGGAGCCTTCATCCGCGGAGTGGACTCGCGGACCTGAGGGCGCGCGCCGCTATTTGCCGCGGATCGCCCTGCCGACCTCGGCCATCTTGGCGCTCTTGAGAATGCCGCAATTGCGAATCCGCTCGATCGTCCGCTGGAATTCGAGCATTCCGACATTGACCTTCGCGACCTTCGGTCCAAGCGTCTTTTCGATCCGGTCGGCTCCCGCGGCGCTGCATTGTCCGCCAAGCATGCCCGGCAGCCGGCTGCCGAAGAAAATGCCATTGCCGCTGGCGAGCATGTCGTAATTGGTGAGGATCCAGCTTGCGGTGTAGGCGCTCGTCCCGTCCGTTCCGGCGAGCCCACCGACCAGCCCGAGCTTGTCGAAGCTGCGAAGGCGCTTGTCCTTGAGGTTAAGCAGATAGGTTGCGGTGGCGATGCTGCCGGTCCGCGATGCCGCTCCAAGCGCCGCCTGGCGAACCGACGGGTCTTCACTCGACAAGCCCATTTCCACCAGCTTGCGGGCGACCGGAAGCCCGCCGTCCTTTGCAGCGATCGAAAGCGCGGCGCCAAGGTAACTCGGGTCGAGCGCCTTGGTGTCGCCGGCAATGTAGCGGTTGGCCGCGGCCTTGAGCCTGGACCGGACCGACGCGTCCTTCGCCTCGCCCGCGACCAGCCCGACCAGCTGCTGGCGAAGCTGCTGCTGTTCAGGAGAGTCGGCCTGATGCGCGCCGAACGAGGGGTCGAACCCGATCGCCTCGAGGCGCGGGCCGTAAATGCTGTCGATCAGCTTGCGATAGGCGGGGATCGCGGCGGCGGGAACGATGCCACGCGCATTCAGTCCGGCGAGCCGTTGGCCGCCATCGACACTTGCGGTCGAACTGGGGTTGGCGGCCATCGCCTTGGCTTCATCGACCAGCAGCGAAGCCGGGGCCCGGCCGGCACGGAACGAGGCCCACAGGCTGTCAGTGGTTGCAATCGCCTCGCCCGGGGCAAGGTTCGCCGAGTCGGCGATCAGCGCCTTCCAGTCCGCCGACGGCATGTCGAAGCGATAATAGCCAGTGCCTCCGACGTTGGGCACAAGCGGGCCGCTTTCAGGCGCTGAAAAGGCGGTTTCCGCCTTGTCGAGAAGCATGCACTTCTTGGTCTCGCCCGAGCCCAGGCAGAACGGGATGACCCAGCTTTGCACTGGCGCCTTGGTCCCCAAGAAGGCGTAGCGCGACTGAGTCGCGA